>JAFMHC010000240.1 GCA_017854775.1 Gammaproteobacteria bacterium
CCGCAGATACCGGTCCTGATACTAGCAATGAGCCAATCAAGCTGAGTGCAATTAGGCTGCTACGGGCTATGATCGAGTTGGTTTTAATCTTTGTGTTTGTGGTTTTCATTATCAAAATCTCCATTTTAAATTTACGCGTTTAGTGCGCTGACCCATTCTTGGGTCGACTGATAATGTAGCCTACACGACAAACATACGCTTCACCCATTCGGGTGATATTTCGACGAGGAGATGCCAGTCGATTACCACCGATTGCTAAATTAATGCAGACCTATAAAGAATCCATACGAAAATGTTTACTTAACTTTAAACCTTGGGCTTGATAATTAGACGGCACACCTTGACCGTAAAGGCGATCCGGAGTTGCTAGCATGGTTTCGTACACTAGGCGTCCTACGTTTTGACCATCTTCTAACAAGAACGGCACATCAAAGCTACGAACCTCTAAAACTGCCCGTGCTCCATGCCCGCCAGCTTCTGCTGCTCCAAACCCGGGGTCAAAGAAACCGGCATAGTGGACCCTGAATTCACCGACTAAGGTGTCATAAGGCACCATCTCCGCCGCATACGCCGATGGCACGTGAACCGCTTCTTTAGACACCAAAATGTAGAATTCGCCAGGATCGAGAATCAGTTGCTTTGATTGTGAGTAAAGTGGCTCCCAAAAATCAGAGATTGACTGGGCCGACGATTTATCTACGTCAATCACTCCTGAGTGCCGCTTAGCTCTGAAGCCAATTAAGCCCGCTTCATCGCCAGCTAAATCAACCCGCACAGGGATACCATTTTTCACTTCTTGAGCGTTTAACTCTAAATCAACCAAACACCGTTTTTTTTGTAGATCGAAATGCTCTGCATCATTAATGCTCGACTGACCAGAGCGAATTCGCAACTGCGACAAGCGAGAACCGCGCCTAACCAATACGCTAAAGGTCAACGGCGCGATTTCAGCATAAAGAGGCCCGCAATAGCCGGCCGGCACTTGCTCGAACTCGGTTCCATTATCGGTTATCAAACGAGTAAATACATCTAAGCGTCCGGTCGAACTTTTGGGATTACCTGCAGCGGCTAAGTCATCAGGTAAATTCAAACCTTCTTGTAATGGCACGATGTAAACGCATGATTTTTCTAATACGGCACCTTCATTGAGGTCCATACGATGCATCACCACCTCCTCTAAACAGTCGCTTACCTTTCGATCTTTGCCAGGAAGAAATGACGCGCGAACCCGATAGGCGATGCTGCCCAAACGCAAATCGATGCTCGCAGGCTGAATTTGATCGCTATCAATAGGGCTATCAAGGGTGATGACGGATTCATCAATTAGCTGCTTTAGGTGTTGCGAGGCTAAGGCCCCGTTTTGCTCAAATTTCATACTTAGTTTTGTTCTCGCCTGATTTTCTGTGTCGTGCGTCTGATTTCGGAAAATAATTCGCTCAATCGACTTATTCGAAGAATCACTACTCGACTTAAATGTTCGTCTACGGTACTTAATGAACGCTGCTTAATCAAAAATAATGGTTCGGTTTTTATAAACAATCGCCTTATGTTCCAATACTTTAAGCATAGCGCGAGCAAACACTTTTTGCTCGATATCGCGCCCCATTTTGATCATATCCTGTACTGATGCGCCAGCCAAAACGCGCGCAACATCTTGCTCAATAATAGGCCCTTGATCAAGCTCAGCGGTTACAAAGTGTGACGTAGCTCCGATTAACTTAACACCTCTATCGTAGGCCATTTGATATGGCTTGGCACCGACAAACGATGGCAAAAACGAATGATGTATGTTGATAATCGGGCAGCCAGCTTTACCAATGAAGTTTGCACTCAACACCTTCATATAGCGAGCCAAACCAACGTAGTCGGGCTTATAGCGATGAATAATATCTAATTGTTTCTTTTCGTACTCGAGCGTGTCGCCCTGTGTGGCAATATAAAAAAATGGCACTCCATGCCGGTCTGCAATTCGTTGCATGCTCTGGTGATTGCCGACAATAAAGCGGATATCCAAATTTGGAAAATAGTTCGCCTCTACTTTGTTAAGCATTTCAATTAGGGCATGAGCTTGTTTCGAGACAAATAGACCAATCGACTGCCGCCGGTTCATGAAACGAACTTCGAATGTCGCTTTATAGCCGTCGGCTAATTGATTAAACTCGGAGGCGAACGCCGCTTCATCTTCCCAGCGGTCATTTAATACCCACTCAAAACGCGAAAAAAATTGACCATCGTCGGTGTATTCTGCGTAGCGCGAAATATTTAGGCCACGCTCAGCAAAGAAATTTGCAAGTGATGCGATAATCCCAACCTGATCAACGCAACATAAGGTTAGCGATGCGACATCCGTTTGATTGGGTTCGTGGGTAGCTTGGTTGGTATTCATGGCATTTCAGGGCGTTAGCTTATGCTGTCGTAGGAGGTCAGCCGAAGCAACATCCCTAGGTTGAAAAATCGTAGCTAATGATACACCCAAACCTCAGTCGAAACTATTTTACAGCGGCGGTGTATTGGTCGTTTTTTGTCGCCATTGAGCGCTATTAGCGCCCTCATAAAATAAGCATTATCATTCAGACCATAAATTTAAGCCAACTGATGCTAAGTTTTCACTCGCATGAACGCCATAAGCGTTTATAATTGCATCTCGATATAAGTTTGTGGAAGAGAGGCTGCTTGGCGTCAAACTAAATTCAGTTAACGCTAATCATGCCCGCCGAAGGCGCAACGTGCTCGTAACCGCTCAGGCAAAAGGACCGCACACTATTTTTTATTGGTAAACTGCGCGAAAGCAAAAGTGCCAATAGGAACGTCGACTCTGGAGAGCGCTCATCAGACCTTTATGGTTCTGACTAGAGCCACCGAAGAGGTAATCTTTCAGGTAACCGGACAGAGGAGCGAAGCACCAACAAGTAAGCATTGCCGCTATTTTTTGCGGTGTAGACATACTGTTGGCAAGTTGTATGGTTCCATTAACGTTAATAGTGTTAACTTTAATGGTCTATACATTAACGTGTTTCGCCATAAATGACCTCAGGTCAAACCGGTTCTAGATGACTAATTCAGATACAGCAGCAACTTCAGCGCAGCCCAAAAAAACCCCTCTGCATGCACAACATCAAGCGTTAAACGCTAAAATCGTCGACTTCGGCGGTTGGGCGCTACCAGTCAATTACGGCTCCCAAATAGACGAGCACAATGCGGTTAGAAATAACTGTGGCATGTTTGATGTGTCGCACATGACCGTGTCGGATATCACCGGGCAACAAACATTACCGTTCCTGAGCAAACTATTAGCCAACGATATAAGCAAAGCCTCAAACCAATCAGGCAAGGCGCTCTACAGCTGCATGCTTAATCAGCAAGGGGGAGTGATTGACGACCTGATTGTGTATTACATTAGCGACCAACATTGCCGCTTAGTTACCAATGCCGGAACTAACCAAAAAGATATGGCTTGGCTACAGCAACACGCTACTGACTTCGATATTACTTTCGAGGAACGGCCTGAATTGGCCCTTATTGCTATTCAAGGCCCTAAGGCGCTCGATATCTGCGCTCAGGTGTTACCGCCAGAATTGGCCACGTTAGCCGGTTCGCTATCACGTTTTCAAGGTGGCTTTGCCGGTCAGCAATTTATCGGCCGTACTGGATACACTGGCGAAGATGGCGTTGAGCTAATTGTAACCGCCGAACTAGCCAACTCGCTTTGGTCAGCATTGACTGACGCAGGTGTGCAAGCTTGCGGCCTCGGCGCGCGGGATACGCTGCGCTTAGAGGCAGGCATGTCACTCTATGGCAATGATCTCGACGAAAACCATACTCCGCTTGAATCTGGTTTAAAGTGGACCTTAAAGCTCGATGACGAGCGCGATTTTATCGGCAAACAAGCCTTAATGAACTCCAACAGTGAAAAAAATTTAGTTGGTCTAATCTTACAAGACCGCGGTGTTCTAAGAGGCCATCAAGAAGTATTTATCGGCGATCAATTAGTTGGCGAAATCACCAGTGGAACGTTCTCACCGAGCCTCGAGCAATCGATCGGCTTAGCTCGCGTATCAAAACGCCTAGCGGTAGGTGATCAGGTGGAAATTGCGGTGCGCAATAAACGGCTGCTAGCATTAGTTGCGAAATACCCTTTCATTAAAAACGGGAAGGCCACCAATACCCTGGGCTAGATTCTGCCAACAGCGAAGCAACGCAAAACAACACGTCATCAAACCAACCTCTTCTATCTCTCGACCAATAAATAAACATGACTCAGACAACATTCGCACAACGACACATCGGCCTGAACGATCACGATATCGCAAAAATGCTAGCGGAACTTGGCTATTCTTCACTCGACCAGCTGACTGACAAAGTCGTGCCGGCCAGTATTGCCGATAGTTCACCGCTAAACCTTGAACACGGCCTGAGTGAAGAGCAAGCATTGGCCGAATTGAAGTCTATCGCTGAACAAAATGTAATTATGAAGTCGTGTATTGGTCAGGGGTATTACAACACCTTTACCCCCAAGGTGATTCAACGCAACGTATTGGAAAATCCGGCGTGGTACACGGCTTATACGCCTTACCAACCGGAAATTTCGCAAGGCCGTTTGGAGGTGTTGTTCTACTTTCAGACCATGATAACCGAACTGACCGGCATGGATATCGCCAACGCATCGTTATTAGATGAGGGAACCGCCGCTGGTGAAGCACTGACGTTAGCGCATCGGGCACTCAAAGGTAAACGAAATAAATGCCTCGTCTCACAGAATTGCCACCCCCAGACTTGGAGCATTTTAGAAACGCGCGCTAACCCTTTAGGCATTCAACTTGAGGCGTTTAATGAAGACGATACGCCAGAAGTTGGCGACGATGTATTCGCAATTATTCTGCAATACCCAGATACCTACGGCAGCGTAAGCGACTTAAGCGCTTTATGCGATTCGGCCCATGAAGCTGGCGCGTTAGTGATAATGGCGACCGACTTACTAGCCCTAACGATGCTCAAATCTCCAGCCGAATTTGGCGCTGATATCGTGGTCGGCAATTCACAACGCTTCGGTGTACCGCTGGGCTTTGGCGGACCGCATGCTGGCTTCTTCGCGGTAAAAGATAAATACAAACGCTCGATGCCTGGTCGCCTAGTCGGTCAGTCGATTGATGTTCACGGCAACCCAGCATACCGCCTCGCACTGCAAACTCGTGAGCAACATATTCGCCGCGAAAAAGCGACTTCCAATATCTGCACAGCGCAAGCGCTGTTAGCCATTATGGCGACACTTTATGCTTGCTATCACGGCCCAACACAATTACGTAATACGGCCTTGCGTGTTAATCGCTTGGCCAATGCGTTAATCGCCGGTTGTAAGCAGCTGGGCATCAATACCAATCAAACAGTCTTCGATACGGTAACGCTGATGGAGGTTGATGCTGAGGCATTATTGGTGGCCGGAGTAAATAAGGGTTATAACTTAAACAAACGCGACGATTCGACCTTGAGTATTGCGCTAGACGAAACATGCGAAGAGTCCGATGTTGCCGTATTACTAAATTGTTTAGGCTTAGCCGATCCTTCATCTAACTTGCCAGACCCGCTCGCAGATCAATGGTTGCGAAGTGATACCTATATGAGCCAAGCGGTCTTTCATGACTATCATAGCGAGACAGAGATGATGCGCTACTTGCGTCGTTTGGCTGACAAAGACATAGCTCTCGACCGCTCTATGATCGCACTTGGCTCTTGCACCATGAAGCTGAATGCCGCGAGTGAAATGACTCCGGTGACGTGGCCAGAATTTTCCAACATGCATCCGTTTGCGCCGAAAGACCAAACACTTGGCTATCAAACCATGATCAGCCAATTGGAGGAGATGCTCTGTGCCTGTACTGGCTACGATGCCATGTCGCTACAACCGAATGCAGGTTCTCAGGGTGAGTATGCGGGCCTATTGGCAATCAAGGCATACCACGAATCGAGAGGCGACACTGCACGTGATATTTGTCTTATCCCAAGTTCCGCGCACGGCACCAACCCGGCGAGTGCGCAGATGGCGAATATGAAGGTTGTGGTAGTCAAGTGTGACGAGCGAGGCAATGTAGACCTACAGGATCTAGAAAACAAGATCGAAGCTCACCCAGCCAGCATCGCCGCGATTATGATCACCTACCCGTCGACCCATGGTGTTTTTGAGGAAGATGTTACCAAGGTTTGTGAGCTGGTGCATGGCGCTGGGGGCCAAGTCTATATAGATGGTGCTAATTTGAATGCCCTAGTTGGCGTAGCTCAACCGGGTAAGTTCGGTGGCGACGTCTCACATTTAAATCTGCATAAAACATTTTGCATTCCACATGGTGGAGGCGGCCCAGGCGTTGGCCCAATTGGAGTTGGTAAACACCTTGCACCGTTTATGCCGAAAGACGGCTACAATGATGAACGGCTTGGCGCAAGCATCAGTTCAGCACCATTCGGCAGTGCCAGTATTTTGCCAATTTCATGGATGTATATACGGATGATGGGGGCCGAGGGCCTGCGTAAAGCGACCCAGTGTGCGATATTGAGCGCCAATTATGTGGCGCACAAACTACACGATAACTACCCAATTTTATTTACCGGCAACGATGGACTGG
>JAFMHC010000241.1 GCA_017854775.1 Gammaproteobacteria bacterium
CGCTTCTTTAGTTGCATCTATGGCGTTATCAACAGCCGTTTTTTCATTATTATCGCCACAGGCACTAACCGATAGAGCAACTGCTAGGGCAATCAGCATTTTATTTAATGTATTCATATTATTTCAGGTATTTGTTATAATTTTAATTAGTTATTCTCTGGGACGAAGTTATTACATCCGGCGACGCTGGAGGCGCGCTAAATAGTCATCATCAACGATTCTCGAGTGCCTAGCTCCTCACACTCATTGGTATTATAGCAAATGGGTAGCCACAATCCAGCGTCAAAGATGACTCTACTGCAAAGTAAACGCGTGCGTTCGGCCTAAGCTTAATTTTGTTTAATTAAGTTATTAGTCACTAACGCAGCTGACTGTATTGATTATGGTCACGCTTTGTAGTAAAAATGCCTGCTAAATTTTCCAGCGCATAGCCAAAACGCCTACTCTCCCGATATAGAAAACCCGCGCACTAGCGCAACGACAAACATATTAAGTAATTAGACACCGTTTTATTAACACACTTAGTGCTTAATACGTTGATGTCGGAACATACAAGAGAACTATTCTATGGCCACGAAGAAAGCCACACAAAAAGATACCACGCCGATTGCAGACCTTGATCAATTGATTCACGGAATCACTCCGTACAAAGAAAAATCAGGTGAAAAATACATGAACCCTAATCATGTTGAGCACTTTCGCAACATCCTTGTCGCGTGGAAAACAAATTTACTTGATGAAGTTTCTCGCACTATCCATTTGATGCAAGACGAGACCATTAACCACCCTGATCCAAACGATCGAGCTAGCCAAGAGACGGATATGTCGCTGGAGCTGCGAAATCGAGACCGCGAGAGAAAACTGCTTAAAAAGATCGATCAAACTATCGCTCGTGTAGACAGTGATGATTATGGTTGGTGCGACCGTTGTGGTATTGAAATCGGCATTCGTCGCCTAGAAGCTCGTCCAACCGCTGAGCTTTGTGTTGACTGTAAAACTTTGAATGAGATCAAAGAACGTCAAATGATTTAACGGCAGTTGATTGGATTATCAGTTGATTCGACTATATTTAGTTAAAAACAGCTTTAGTCAAATAGCCGCAGCAAGCATTTAAAAAGCCCCCTGAACATGGTTCAGAGGGCTTTTTTAGCGCGATTAAAGCAACTCTCTATCAAGAGCAACGCACGGAAACTATTTAACTTATCTGGGTTAAATTACCGGGATGGACGGCTCTGAAACGTGCTCAACATAAGCGCCTTCGAGAAGCTCTCTAACCCACTGCCCAAATTCACGATCAGCACGTTGACGTCGTAGAATGTTTTCGGCCCGACCTCTGGCTATTTGTTCGGTTACGTTCTTCTTCCGGCGATCTTCAACCATCAGTATGTGCATACCAAATTGAGTATTGATTGGTTGACTTACTTGGTTCAACGCAATTTTCTGAAATGCATCTTCGAACGGCTGCACCATCTCACCAGGGGAAACCCATCCTAGGCTGCCTCCATTGGCAGCAGAGCCGGTATCATCAGAATAGATACGGGCAAGGTCATCAAAACGCTCACCATCTAAAATTCGTTGCCGCAAATCAAGTAATCTCTTCGACGCTTGTGACTTGGCCACGTTTGACTCAGCCTTGATCAAGATATGACTGACTTGAGTTTGAATAATCTCAGTCTTATCTCCTTTGCGATCTAACAATTTTAGAATATGTAAGCCATTAGGGCTGGAAACTACCTGCGATACTTGACCAGCCTCTAAATCTTTAACCGCTAGCAGGAACACTTCCGGTAATTGCTCAGCTGTGCGCCATCCTATAACGCCACCAGTCGTCTCGACATCAGCCGCCTCGGAATAAGTCAATACGGCTTGTTCGAAGCTCAAACCACCCTGGATCTCATCGACAATCTGTTGCGCCAAATCGGCATTAACATCTGGATTCTTAATTAGAATATGACCGACATTATATTCAGAGTTGTTATCATTTAAGTTGTTAGTATTCATGAAAGTATTAATTTCATAATCGGGAACCACAACACGTGTCCGAGCGTAATAATCAGTAAAACGCGAAATAGTTAGGGAATCACGTACAGACTCACTGAACTTATCAAAGGGTTCGCCTTGTGCTTCAAGTGTCACCCTCAGTTGCTCTGTAGTCACATTCTGCTGACCAGCAAAGCGTTCAATTGCTTGCGATAACTCTTGGTCGCTAATTTCAATTCCGCGCCGGTTGGCTTCTTGAACCTGCAAACGATCGCTTACCATGCCATCAAGCAATTGTTTGTGCAGGTCAGCCGGTACTGGCTTGCTCTTATCAAAATCTCGCATAACCGTTGCTAAACGATAGTCGAACTCAGACTGGGTAATAACATCTTCATTTACGATCACCAATACGCGATCCATAAACGCAAACTTTTCCTGAGCCGCTAATGAAATGCTGGCGGCCATAGCAAAAATTGCGACTGTATTTCTAATTAATGTTTTCATAATATCTTTCGGCTAGCGTTCAAAAATAGCAGACCTTTTGATTTCTCTCGCGGCACTAAATGCCAGTTCGTAAGCGCCCTAGCGCAGTAAGTTCGAGTTCGATAAAAAATGCGGTGCGTTTGTCATCGCCCGCTATATCATTAGTTCGGCGCAAGCGCGTATCAATACGACTGGAGCCAATGAAGCGAAGCTTCCAACAACAGCCGTTGTACTCAAGGCCAGCCCTAGTTTCGATGCTTTCGGAGTCTTCAATAGAATAACGTTCTGAACCAAAGAACTGCCATTTATCGGATACCGGCCAATTAGCTTCAACAGTCAGTTGATCGACGACACTATCGAGGATATCGGAGCGATAATAACCAACCTGAATATTCTTACGACTATCATCTTTGGGCTCGTAACCGACTGCGAATCGAGCTGTACGCACTTCGCTCTCCTCGTGATCATATTGCACAAAACTGTATGTCGTCCAAGCGCCTTTAGACACAGTTTTAACTTCAGCCAGTAAGTCGCCTAAGCCTTTTTCGATCACCGTAGAGGAGTTGAGATTTTGTTCCAAGTCATCGAGTAAATACAACTGGCCGATACTGGCAGTAAGCCGCTGATTGCCGGTCTCATTATCGATAATACGAGTGGTAAGACCTAAGGTAACTTGATTGGTATCGCCGACTCTATCACTGCCATAGAAGCGGTTTTCGCGGAAAATATTACTAAAGTTGTTTAAAGTAACTTGGCTAGTATCAAAAACCGGCACATCGCTTTGGTCTTCGTCAGGCGCATAAGCATAGAAAAGTCGTGGCTCTAACGTCTGTAGCGCACCTTCACCAAACCAGCTGGTGTTTTTCTCATAGTAAAGCCCACTATCTACACTGAAGATAGGAACCGTGAACGATGGGCTGTCTTCAACTCCAGGGTCGACGTTATCAAGACTGTAGCGGCTGCTGTAGACCGAAAGCTTCGGCTTAACATAACCCCATAGGTTCTCAAACGGCAATTCGATATAAGGATTTATCGATGTTCTAGATCCCTCTATACGGGAATCGGAACTGAAATCTGTATAGCTGGCGTTAACACCATAACTTGAACCGTATGGGCCCTCAGGCAAGTTACTGGAAAACGTCAGCGATGGTAGACGTTCATAAGGCGCATTGATGCTAGAAACACGATCATCAATAATTTGATACTCGTTGGCACGTGCATTTAACCTAAAATACTGGTGAGAATAATTTAGCTGCACATCGCGTGGCACAAACGAGGTGCTAAATGAGGTCACATCGTTACGCAGGTCATTAAAATAATCAATGTCAGACACATCATTATAATTGACGCTTGCAGAGAGATTATCGGTCAGTTGTTGCGAATGCCGAATGCTTATTAGATCTCGGTCCTCACCAAAGAGGTCATCATCGGGAAGTACTTCGCCATAAATAAACGTTGAAGAGTTTTCTGTTCTTCGACGATACTCAACTCCGACTTGTAAACCCCGATCGGAAAAGTAACGAGGGGTAATAGTTGCGTCTTGGTTCTTGGCTATATTCCAATACCAAGGTACTTCAAAAACATTGCCTGACTCTTCATCGGAACCATAACCTGGTGCTAAAAAGCCGGTTTTACGCTGGTCGTTGAGAGGAAACGAAAGATACGGAGCATAAAATATTGGCACGCCCTTAAAGCGCACGGTCGCTCCACGCGCTCGACCAACACCGCCCGTTCTATCGAGTTCTAAGCTACGTGCGCCAATAACAACACTATCGTTCCCTTCAGGGCAAGTCGAGTAATTGGCGTTGTCTAAACGAACAAAGCCCTCGCCTTCTAAACTAACTAATTCAGCCGAACCTCGTGACTCAATCTGAACCGTATCAATGCCATCAGCACTGCTAATTCCACGCGCTAACTTAAACTTAGAGTTTTTCAATGTGCCTATTTGCGTTGGCACGTGAACATCAATCGCGTCACTCGAAAGATAATCGCCGTTTTCAGAGATCATTTCGACGCCGCCTTCAGCGACTACTCGTTCGCTCAGTCGGTAATACTGAAGTTTATCGGCCACTACCGTTTGTCGACCTCGTGTGACTTCGGCATTGCCTGTCAGAGTGACTAAGTCCTCACCTTCAGACTCAACATTCTCGGCCTCAAGCGAAATTGGGTAATCGCCATCGGCGTCTGCGGTCAATAACGGCGAAGCAAATTGAATTTCAGATGGCGCACAAACGCAATCAATACCTTTGCAGGCCGCTGATGCATTGCTTGCCATCAATAGCATAGCTAAGCCGCTTAACGTCAAACCCAGCTTTGTGCGAAGTTGCGGATGTCTTACGAGAAGTTGCTGATGTCTTAGAGAGTCTGCAATTGCATTCATTTTGGAGTCATTTTCATCAAGCTGTTTGAACTGCTTAATCATAGAGCCAATCCACCTTTGGTATATTCATTGTTGTTTTATTTTAACTTAAGCGAATCGCATTAAGCTCTGCGTGCATAGCTTATACTCTGTTTCACTTGAGTGTGATGTTTTCTGTATGAGACCTAAGCATAACTCAGGGACGAGATAAAAATTGTTTGGAATGTCTTCAATTGAGGCGGAAAACGTATTCAATAGCTAGCTATTGACAAGTTTTTCAACGAAAATTGACGGCATTACGGGCATTTTGATCCGCTCGTCGAGTTATGCTTAGGTCTCGTACACTTAAGTCCACTATTATAAAGCAATAAGCGGTCTTCTGCTAAGGCACGATCAACGCCTTTTTATCTTTGTTTCAGACTTGTGTTTCAGGCTTAGCTTTGATCTTTGTATCATCAGCATACCTCGGCATAATTGAGGGACAAGATAAAAATAGCTTAGAATCTCATCAATTGAGGCGGAAAACCTAGCCTATAGCGTGCTATCAGCAAGTTTTTCAACCACTAATGACGGAGTTTCAACCCGAATAAAGATAATCACAGGCATTTTTATCTGTGTGAAGAGTTATGCTGAAGTCTCGATAGACAACATAATCAGCAACATTCGGCGCGCATCAGCGCCGCTCTTCAAGTAAATTTAAACCAAATATCAACTCAATTGTGTCATCGTGGATCAAAGAAAAACCGACCTTCATAACTGGCTGAGTCATACCTTAAGCCACCAAGTAAACAGTTTAGAACCAGCATCGGCCGACGCCAGCTTCCGCCGCTACTTCAGAGCAGTCACCGACCGTGGAACCTTCATTGCCATGGATGCACCGCCAGATAAAGAAGACTGCCAACCGTTTATAGATGCCGCTGGTTGGTTGGCAAAACTGGGAGTGCATACACCCGAAATTTGCGCGCACGATCTAACTCAAGGGTTTATTTTATTAGAAGACCTCGGTCACCGCACATACCTAGACGAATTACGCTCCAACGCGGACGAATTGTACAGCAAAGCCATAGATGCGTTGATCAAAATACAGTCAGGGGTAGCGGACCAGTCACGCCCTACTCCTGCGACCTATAGCGGAGCTAAACTTACCGAAGAGATGTCGTTGTTTAGTCGCTGGTACATCAATCAACATTTGGGGCAAAGCATACATGAACCGAGCTTTGTGGTTTGGCTGCATACCCAGCAATATCTAGCCATGGATTGCCTACACCAGCCTCAAGTTTGGGTTCATCGCGATTATCATTCTCGTAACCTAATGATTACCGAGTCTAATTCACCCGGTGTTATCGACTTTCAAGATATGGTTGTCGGTCCGATTGGTTACGACCTAGCCTCAATTTTTAAAGATTGTTATATAGAGTGGCCGCGAAGCCAACAACAGGCCTGGTTAGAAGAGTATCGGGTAAAGGCTATCGCCCGCCTCGAATTACCTGACTTCTCATTAGCAACACTTACCCGCTGGGTCGACTTAGCAGGCCTGCAACGGCACCTCAAAGTGCTTGGCATCTTCTGCCGTCTGAGCTATCGCGATGGTAAAAACGACTATTTGAACGACCTACCCTTGGTAGCCAAGTACGTTTTAGAAGTATTGGAGATCTACCCAGAATTAGAGGCCTTTAAAAACCACTTCGAAGGGCATATTCAAGCGGCACTACTAATTCCGGAATTATGAACGCCAGTACTATGAAAGAAGCAATCACAATAGCTAAGTCGGCGGAGCA
>JAFMHC010000242.1 GCA_017854775.1 Gammaproteobacteria bacterium
CGCGAGTGGATTCGAACCACCGACCCCCACCATGTCAAGGTGGTGCTCTAACCAACTGAGCTACGCGTCTAAAAATCTAGGAGCGCGACAATATCAAACAGTGCCATAGGTTTCAACGCTTTTCTCGATTGTTTTTAGTAAGTTATAGCTAAAACCCTCAGCATATCTCGAGGATCGGATAAAAATGCGTCTAATGTCTTCACTTTTCGTTGGAAAGCTCGGCAATTTCTCCAATAAGTTGCATCCCAGATGCGATCAGTATTGGCTTCGTCGCCCGACTCAATTGAAGAAATTTGAAACTATTTTTATACCCCCCCCCCCAAAAAAAAATTATACAAAGGTCTCAATTAGTTAGTAATGTAAATAACTGTGTACACTAATGATAACTAATTGCAATTTTAGAGTCGCGGTTCATACTGGTTATATCAAGTGGTTCGTGAGGCCTACTTTAGCCCTTACAACTATTATTTAACCCTTACAACTATGAGGTTCAAACATGGATATGATGCAACTGGCAACTCAAGTATTGGCGTCAAAATTAGGTGGCGATACTAGCCAAAGTAACAGCGCCGTTGAAAATGTCATTGGCAACCTGCTAGGTGGCTCAAGCGGCTCTGGCATAGATTTAGGCTCACTAGTGAGCACTTTACAGAATAGCGGCCTCGGTGATATTGCGCAGTCTTGGCTGGGTGATGGCGATAACAGCGACATATCTCGCAGCCAAGTCGAAAGCATCTTTGGTTCAGATAAAATTCAAAATGCGGCGCGAGAGCTTGGCACTGATCAAAACGACCTGCTCAGAGGCCTACAAGACATGTTACCTCAAGTAGTCGATAAATCATCAAGCGGCGGTAGCCTATTGGATTCTATTGGCGGCATTGGTGGTTTAGCAAATTTAGCAGGCAAGTTTCTCAAGTAGAAGCTCGTATCCGCATCAAAGCACTATCACATTACAAGAACCGCCCAACGAAGGGCGGTTTTTTTATACTCTAATTGCTAGCTATCCAGCATTCTTCAGCGAAGGATTTAAAAAACCACGGCAATGGCTAGAGTCAAATCATGGCCGAAAAAAAGTAACTCTAATTTCAGCAATGTTAGGCCTGTCATCATCGCGTTCAGCGGTCACTTGCCGAATATCAACACCTTTCTTTTTGTACAGTGTATCGACCCACAGCAACCACTTATTAAAGTCGGCATCTTGAAGCACAACGCGAACTTCAGTGTTATTTTTAGTTGGCACTAGTTGCTGTATTGATTCTCGTATTTTGGCGCCCCTAGCGGTGGACTCAAGTACCGATAAAAGCGATTCATTGGAGCCCTCAGTGGCTTGGCTAACGGTTAAATTACCACCGCGTTCAAGCATCTCTTCGGTCTGACGCATCCAAACCAAATTACTACGTAAGCCCGGTAAGGCCTGCTCCATATGAGTAATCGCGTTATAAAAAGGCTGAAATAGCTGCGCATATAGAAGAATGGCACTTACCGCAAGCCCCCCGTAAGCCAGTATCATTCGCTCACGAGGTTGAAGGTTCAGCCAATATTTTTTTAGTTCGCTCATACCGCTAACCCTTAGTTTGTTTAATGCTATAGCTAGCGATGATTTTGCCGTCTTCGGAGGCTGATGACTGTAAAGTCGCGCTAAGATCAGGGCGCCGATTTAACTGCTTATTGAGCAAGTCCACTTGCGAAAAATCGTTCAATAAGCAGGTTATCATTAACTCCTCATTGCGGTAGGCGATATCACTTAAAGTGACTCGTTGCTTAGACAAAATATCGGATACTTGCGCTAATGCATTGTGCACACTCTTAGACTTATCTGGGCCGCCCATTCGAGCAATCGCTCGCTCCATCATTTCTCGTTCAGCCCCTGGCGTCACATCCTTAAAAGTCGGAAACCGTTTTGCTAAAATTGCCTGAGACTCTGCCTGAACAGAGGCGACTTCAGCATGCAGAGCGAAGTAGCGATACGAATCGAAGCCCAGCTTAAGCAATAAACTGAAACCTATAATCATTAATGGAATAATGAACATTGCTTTGCCTACGCGACTAACACGCGGCCGATAGGTATCAGACCAAAGATCTATCGCGAGTTCCTGATCATATTCCAGCCAGTGGGCCAACTTACTACCAAAATCCCAAAACCGTATATCTCTATCTGGCTCCATCGCAATTAGTTTTTCAGTTAGCTCTTCACTATTAACGGCGATAACATCGTTGGTCGGTACATCCATTAACCAAACATCGATGAAGTCTTGATCAATACTAACACCGAGTCCGTTTCGATGATTGGCTAGCAGCTCATTACCAACCAAGGCTACTGAACAGTCGGTTGCATCATGAAACGGTATTAAAGAGTGTTCTGGAACTAACTTCTTAATTGGCAAACGATTCTCGGTTGCCAAGTCTTTCCATTCGATCATTTTTGACTTAGAAACGACCGACACTCGGCTTTCTTCACCGGCTTTCCAGCTTGGGCAAATGAAATGCATATTTTCTACGTCTTCAGAAATCGACTCTTCAAGTGAGTAAGGCAGTGCCGCGTTAAATTGCTTGCGGGTTTTGGCTGGTAAGCTAACACTATGGGTTGTAACCCACTCACCCGGCACCACGCCAATGACCTCTTCGTCATCACCAATTGGGTAATCAGCAAGTTCTGGCACTTCGCCAAAAGCAACAACTTTTTTGCCGCTAACCCTAGCCCACTCATAGGGCGCTTCTAATCTAAGATAAATCTTCATCGCTATTCGTTGTTATTGGGCTCTGTTCTTCACAGAGCGTATTATGTTGGCGACTTAAAACACTAACCTTGGGAGTAGTGCCTCCGTCAGCGCTGGCGCTCTCTCGTAACACCAGTGACTCCATGCAAAAAACACTACTACCGAGTGTTACCTTAGCGTTAATTTGAAAAAATTGGCTATTCACCTGCATCATTCCAGCTATCGCTTGAGATGGAACAACAGATGCGCCGATAATAGCAGTTTCAGCGTCTGTAATCTGGCTGAAGCCCTGAAAATCCGGATCCAACCGTCTGGCAAGGAAGCCGGCAACTGACGATGTGTCTGTTACGGTAGCCCCATTAAGGCTTGCAAGCACTTCAGCCGTAGTAGTATTGATGTTGATTTTTGCGTTCTCTACCGGCAATACAGTCACAAATGGCCGCAGCGTATTGATCACGTCTTCGGTAAACCCTTCAACGAACCTCAGCTCACCGATCGACGTGAGCTTTTGATCGGCGGCAAAATACGGTACACGCTTACTGCCGTAATCGCCGCTCTCAAAGCCGTTTGGCCCGGATAAATCGTTCTCATCAATCCAGTCAACTAATGCGCCGTGTAGGCGGTCGCGTTGGTCAAACTCACCGATTTCAAGTAACCCTAAAAGGTTCAGAAAAATTCGCTTCTGACCGTTAGCGGCTTGAGGCTCTTTAACGGCAAGATTGTTAAGGTTATAGCGCCCTTGAAGATCATCAATTGAGACCTCTAGGCCATCAATGCCAAAATCAATTGTGGCTTCTTTTTCGTCTTTGCCTTCCTGTTCCGCAGCGACGGTGCTTCGGTCTAATGAGAACGATTCAGACTCTCCGTCTTCGCCATTACCATCTTCTTCCGGCCGCCCAAACTTAGCCCATTTTTCGCCAAGATGGTCAATAGTTCGATTGGCATCGTCATGCAACACCCGCTCAGCCCATGCATTTAAGCCCTGACTGTATTGATACCCTTGTTCCGCAACTTTTTGATTACCTAACCTGCGAATAAAAATATGCTGATCTTCAATCATAATCGCGAGCAGTGTCACCATGAGCACAATAGCCAAAACCACAACAATGAGCACGACACCACCTTGACGTTTGTGCTTTGCTAGTTGCTGCTGACGTCGGTGAAGCTTAAACCGGCTAGTTACGGGCATCTTCGGCTCCGGGTGCAGGCCTGCGTGGAGGTGAAGCTCGTGGAGGTGAAGATCCCCCGCTAGTTGAAGTGCTACCGTTACCGTTACCTGAAGGATTACCACTGCCTGGAGGGCCACCTTGCCCCGCAGCGTTCAGGGTAGCGGCAAGGGCGTCGAGTGTGTCGCCACCGAGCATGCTATACACTCGCCGGTATTGCAGCTTGTTTTCCATAGTTATGGTGATTTCTATCTTATCTGGGAGCCGCGTCTTCTCATCCCATCTTTTACTGGTATTGTCGCGACCATCTTCTACAATACTCAGCTCAATTTCAATGTCTCTCACATCGCTAAGCAAAGACTGCTTGAAGTTTCGGGTGTCCCCGTCTGGATCCATCACTGGAGACTGAATTCGCTGCAACACACCGTCGTCCAAGGTCCAACTAACTCGCCGAGGCACACCGAGACCACCCAAGTTTAAATCAGGGTAGGCGGCTGTCAATGCGATTACGCTACCATCGCCTACGGTCAATGTAGCATCAGCCGGTTCACCATACTCATCCTTGCCAAGTCGATTACTGGCATAGCGTAAGTCATTAGCTAAAAAGAGAAACGTTTTTTGTAAGCCCTCGAGCTGATCTTGTTTAGCGCCCGCTCGCTCGCGGATGTTTAAAAACTGAAACAATGCGGGCCCAACAATGCTCATAATCACCGCAAAAATTGCTACCGCGACCATTATCTCAATCAAGGTGAACCCTGAGGCACGTTTAGATGCTTTAAATCGAGTTAGGATCATCACAGGCGGTCGGTAACTGCGCTTGTCGCATTGGCGTAAACTTTTTTCTCAATATTGCTATCATCAGCAACTTCAATGGTCACCAAGAATACCTTCTCGACTTCTGTCTCTTCTATCTTTGCTTTCGATCGCCATTCATGGCCTCCCAATTTAACCCGCTCGGTTTTACCGCCACTGCGAATATTATCAACCTTAGCATCGTGACGGATCTCCGCCATATGGTTGCTGGCGACCCAAGATGCCAGCATACGCTTCTCAAGCTCAGTGATGTTGCTAACGTGCTTTGCGGTAACTTGTATCACTGACACAATTCCCAGAGATACAATTAATAAGGCAACGAGTACCTCAATCAGAGTAAAACCTGACTGATGACTGGCTTTTAACGGCAAGGACATTAAAAACCCACCGCTTTTTTATCAACACGCTCTAACTGACCTTCTTGATTTACAATCACGTCATAACTCAACTCAGTTCCCTTGAAGCGCGCCTCAAACGGCGTGATTTCTCCGAGTGATGTAATCAGTACTCTTTCTTGGGTTTCTCCGTCATTGTCAAACACCTCATAGACCTCCCAGTCAAGCGTCACTTTTTTATCCACCGAACGGCTTTTCAACAGCGTATCGGCTACCGCTTCTTGTTGCGAGCGCGTGGACTCGAAACGATAAGTGCCAGCGTTGTCATCGACGAGCAAGAAAAAGTTGTCACCCGCGATCACCGCCTCGTCACGCACCTCATTGACAACCGCCATAAAACGATTCGCTTGCAACCTCGCAGCTCGATCGCTATTACCATTTAGCGACGACACCACCGCAACCGACATCACAGCAATTATAATAACCACCACCATGATTTCGATCAAGGTAAAGCCAGACTGCTTGTGATGGAGCGTTGGTATTATCACGTGTTTGGTGTTGTATTAGTTGATTGGCACTGATGGTAGCACCACCGTCGCCGCAGGCACACTTTTTATCCCGCTTCTTAATAAACTTTCACTTTACGTGCGAGCAAAACTTCGGTAGCTAACAACGATACTTAACGACGGCACTACGGGAGAACCCCTGATATTCTATGCCTAACCTGAAGCCCAGTTGAAGATAATGGCTGAAGATAATAGTTGGATATAATGATTGGCGTTGTATTGAGTCAATCTAAGACCTCAGCATAACTCGACGAACGGGTAGAAATGCCTTCAAATGCCTTTTATCTCGTCGCTTAATTATGCTTAAGTCTCTATGAGTAAATAATTCCAAGGATTTACTTGGTGATATCGTCATATCAACATTAACGATAGCGTATTGGTAAGATTTGACTCAGCACGACACGATATCAAGCCCACTAGGGCGAATAGTACCGCCTAACCTAATTGGATGTACGAATGCCTGAAAATTCACTCATAGAACGATGCCAACGCGGTAAAGCGGATGCTTTTGAGCAATTGCTCGCGCTGCATTACGATACCATTTATCGATTTGCCTATCGATGGTGCGGTGACCAACATAATGCGCAAGACATAACTCAACTAGCCTGCATCACACTGGCGCGCTCAATAAACCAATTTCAACATCAATCAAGCTTTACCTCTTGGTTATATAGACTGGTAATCAATTGCGCCAAAGATTTTTATAAAAGCCCTACTCAGCGCAATCAGCGTGAAGAGTCTGAACAAGACATTGACCTTGGTTCCAGCGCTTCAGGTTCAAACGAGCAACGCGTATACGCTCAGCAAATTCTAGAGCATATAAACCACCTTCACGAAGACTTAAAAGATACCTTGATTTTGGTTTACGGAACCGGACTTTCTCACTTAGATGCAGCTAATGCCCTCGGGGTAAAAGAAAGCACAATCTCTTGGCGCATTCATCAAGCTCGCAAATTATTGAAGCAAAAATTCACCTC
>JAFMHC010000243.1 GCA_017854775.1 Gammaproteobacteria bacterium
AATATATTCTAAGCTCCAAAAATCAGGCTCGTAACTTAAGCGGACTTTGCTGGCCACGAAAAACGCAGTTGCCAAGGCAACTAAATCACCTATTAGTAAAGCGGCTTTATGCGCGGGGTGGTAAACCCCAAATAGACTTCGTGTAAGTGCCATAAAATTAACGTTTCGATTTTGCTTTAGTTTAAAAATTTAAAGGGATTTAGTGTTTCGACTTAAACACATTGCTCATCGTTGTCTGAATTGCGTTTTTTATAAAACCGGTTCCCCAAGATATATGCAGGGCGGCAAAAATGATTGGCAGATATATCAATAAATGGGCTTGTTTACTATCAAGTGCTAATTTTATTGAGATGGCTAAACATGCGCTCGAGTAAATTAATGGAATAAGCCATCCAATGACATGCCCGAGCGTGATCAATGTTATCGAAGCGGCTAGACTGAGGCAAAGTAAAACAGGTGCGACCTGTCGATAGCTTATCGATGACGGATGTTTTAATAAGGTGTTAAAACGCCAAAATCCATAGTTGAAGTATTGCTTGCTCAATTTAGATATCGATTCACGGCAAAAGTACTGGCAACGGATGCTTGGCTCCAAAACAATTGGGCCTATTTGAGATCGAAGTCTATGATTGAGTTCATAATCTTGATTGCGTACCCAAGCTTCATTGAAACCTCCTACTTTAATCAGATTATTTTTAAAGAAACATCCGCCGAAAACTGTGTCTACATACTGGCGTTTTGTTGCGTAGCGATACTGAGCGTTGCCGATACCAAATTTGCTTGACGTTGCTATGGCTATCGCTTTACCCGTCCTGGTTTTGGCGATTGCGCTGATCACCCCGCCAACCGAGGCTGCATCTGGTTCAGAAAGTAAAGTCTTGACAGAATTCAATACATAATTTTCGTCATATATAGCGTGTGCGCCGCACCACATAAGCAGTTCATGTTTTGCTGCTTCGATGCCAATATTCATTGCTGCAGGAGTGATTTTTTTGTTGTTTTTCAACAAAGTAATATCTAGAGAATCTATAGATAAGCTTCTTACCTGATCAATCGTATCGTCTTCGCTGCCTCCATCAATGACTAGAATTTCGATTTTATCTAATCGATAGTTACCTTCGGCGATTGATTTGATGCAGTCGACAATAAACCCTGACTCGTTAAAGGTGGGGATAATTATTGATATCGATGGAAGGTGAGTCGGCATTGGGTTTTCCTTGTTCTCTTCCAGTCATTATATGGTGTACCGAAAGCTATTAGAAGAAGTCATTTATCGGCACTGTTTCCTTGACTTGTTTGGTGCGAGTGGCTACCTTGTTCCGCGATAAAACCTCCAAATGATATCTTGAAATAAAATGACGAATGTTGCATGTGTCGGCGCCGGTTACTGGGGCAAAAATCTAATTCGAAACTTTCACTCAATCGGAGCCCTACATACGATATGCGATGGCGTCGTCGAGGTTGCTGAGAAGTTTCAGGGTCTGTATCCAGATGTGACGGTTAGCACTAGCTTTGACGAAGTGTTAAAAAACTCAGAGATTGATGCGATTTCCATCGCTACGCCAGCCGAAACACATCATGATCTTATTCGCAAAGCGCTAAATGCCGGTAAACATGTTTATGTTGAAAAACCATTATGTTTAGACGAAGCACATGCGCAAGAATGCATCCAACTGGCTGAAAAATTAGGCTTAACCCTGATGGTTGGACACTTGCTTTGGTATCATCCAATGGTTCTGGAAATTAAGCGAGCGCTGCATGCTGGTGAGCTTGGCAAGCTTGGTTATATTTATTCGAATCGTCTTAATATGGGATTGCTGCGCAGCGAAGAAAATGTACTCTGGTCTTTCGCACCACATGATATCTCAATGATTTTGGGCTTAGTTGGTTCAGAACCTGAGTCGGTTCAAGCTCATTCAGCAAATCACTTAAATCCTGAAATCGCAGATCATGCGGTTGGCTTGATGAAATTTGCTAATAACGTAAGTGCACATGTCTTTGTTTCATGGTTAAACCCATTTAAGGAGCAAAAGTTAGTCGTTGTCGGTGAGGACGCGATGATGGTTTTTGATGATACCAACCCAGACTGGAGTAAAAAGCTCGCTAAGTATGCGCACTCGGTGGAATGGGACGGAAGTCGCCCAGTGGCAGTGAAAGCGGAGCCAGAATTTATTAGCTTACCCAAAGCAGAACCGCTTAAAAACGAGTGCCAACATTTCGTCGACTCGGTAGAAGGCAAGACGGCCCCGAGAACTGATGGGCAAGAAGGGTTAAGAGTTCTTAAAGTATTAAATAAATTGCAGCAAGCAATGGATGCATAAGTTAAAATGCCGCGCATGATTACTGAATCAAAAAAATTCTTTGTGCACGAATCTTCTTACGTCGATGATGGCTGCGAAATTGGTGATAACACCAGTATTTGGCACTTTAGCCATATTATTTCGGGAACCAAGATCGGTGAACGATGTAATATTGGCCAGAATGTGGTCATTGGTGGAAATGTTATCGTCGGTAATGGCTGTAAGATTCAAAATAATGTCTCGATCTATGAGGGCGTAGAGCTCGAAGATGACGTTTTTTGTGGTCCGAGCATGGTATTTACCAATGTGTTCACACCCCGTAGCCACGTCTCACGAAAAAATGAGTATCTACCGACGAAGGTTCGGCAAGGTGCCACGATTGGCGCTAACGCGACAATCGTGTGCGGTAATGAAATCGGCGCTTTCGCGTTTATTGGTGCGGGGTCTGTGATAACAAAGCCGGTACTATCACAAGCGCTGATGGTCGGTAATCCGGCTAAGCAAATAGGTTGGATGTGTAAGTGCGGTGAGCGATTACCCACATCGAACCACTGTGCTCGCTGCGATGCTAAATATGAAATTGATGATGCCAGTCAGGCAATCAAAGAGGTTTAAATGAGTGTTCCTTTTATTGATCTGAAGGCGCAATACGCGCGTATTCAAGATGATGTTAATGCTGGTATTCAACGGGTTTTAGAACATGGTAAATATATCATGGGGCCCGAGATTGCTGAATTTGAAGCTCTGTTAGCCGACTTTTGCGGCGCAAAGCATGCGATTACTTGTTCCAATGGTACTGATGCCTTGAGTTTAGGCCTGATGGCATACGATGTCGGCCCAGACGACGCCATCTTCACTACTCCGTTTACTTTTTTCGCTACAGCGGAAGTGATCGCCCTTACTGGCGCGACCCCTGTGTTTGTTGATATCGACCCTCGAACCTTTAATATTGATCCGCAGAAGTTAGCTATCGAAGTCGAGAAGGTAGTCGCGCAAGGTAAACTAAAGCCACGTGGAATAATGCCGGTAAATCTTTTTGGCCTAGCACCTGACTTTGATGGCATTGATGCGGTGGCTAAGGAACATGATCTATTTGTACTTGAAGATACCGCACAGGGTTTTGGTGGCTTGTATAAAGGGCGAGTATCAGGTTCATTAGGTGATATTTCGTCTACTAGCTTTTTTCCAGCCAAACCGCTAGGTTGTTACGGTGACGGTGGCGCAGTGTTCACCAGCAACGACGAACTGGCGGACAAAATGCGTTCACTTCGAGTTCATGGCCAAGGTGTTGATAAGTACGATAATGTTCGCATCGGTCTGAATGCCAGATTTGACACCATACAGGCAGCGATAATGCTACCCAAACTGGCGATTTTTCCTGAAGAGATAGAACTACGGCAAAAAGTTGCGAGTGCTTACACTAAGGCATTAGATGGCTTAGTTGAAACGCCGTATGTGCCTGACGGCTACACCAGCGTTTGGGCGCAATATTCTGTTTTATCTGACCGCCGCGAAGAGCTTCAAGCAGCACTTCAAACAGCCGGAATTCCGAGTGTCATTTACTATCGAATTCCTTGCCATTTGTCTAAAGCATTCGAACATCTCGGCTATAAAGAAGGCGACATGCCTGAGTCCGAAAAAGCGTCTAAGAGAATATTTAGCTTGCCAATGCATCCTTACATCGAAGACGGGTTCGCAGAGCAGGTTGCCGATGTAATTCGCGCTGCGCTCGTTTAGGCTTTAGTAGAAAATAATTACGGCAGTAACGTTGTCGAAACCTCAAGCTTAGCTGTCGAAACCTAAAAGAAGTTCATATAAATGAAACAAGTCCTTATTGATAAAATCGAATCTAAGAATGCCGTAATTGGCGTTGTAGGCTTAGGGTATGTTGGCCTGCCGCTGATAAAACGCCTCAATGAAGTTGGTTTTAATACTCTGGGTTTAGACATAGATCAAATTAAGGTCGATTGCTTGACGCAAGGCGATTCGTATATACAGCACATACCCGTCGACGACCTACATAAGGCAATCGAGGCTGGAAACTGTGTCGTGACAACGGATTTTTCAAGCGCTACTAATGCAGATGTCATCATTCTGTGCGTTCCCACGCCGCTTAATAAATACCGTGAACCCGACTTGAGCTATGTGACCGGATCACTAGAAACACTGTTGCCATATCTTCGCCCTGGGCAAATGCTTTCATTGGAAAGCACCACCTATCCGGGTACTACTGAAGAGGAGTTGCAACCTCGGATTGAAGCCCAAGGGCTTACCATTGGCAAAGATTTTTTCCTAGTTTACTCTCCTGAGAGAGAAGATCCGGGTAATCCGGATTTTAATACTCATTCTATCCCTAAGGTTTGCGGTGGTACGACTCAGGACTGCCTAGACATTGGCGTTGCATTTTATAGCAAGATTATTGAAAAGGTAGTTTCGGTTAGTTCTACTAAAGCTGCTGAGATGACAAAAATCCTAGAAAACACGTATCGTGCGGTCAACATCGCGTTAGTTAATGAGTTGAAAGTTGTCGCTGATAAAATGGGTATTGATATCTTTGAGGTAATTGATGCGGCCGCGACCAAACCATTCGGCTTCAAGGCGTTTTATCCTGGGCCCGGCCTAGGTGGTCATTGCATACCGATTGACCCGTTTTATTTAACCTGGAAGGCCCGAGAATATGGGCTGCACACTCGATTTATCGAGCTCGCTGGAGAAGTTAATACGTCTATGCCAGCCTACGTTATATCGAAAATAACAGATGGCTTGAATTCGCATGGCAAGTCAGTCAAAGGCTCAAAAATATTAGTGATGGGCGCCGCGTATAAGAAAAACGTTGATGATATGCGCGAGTCGCCGAGTGTAGAGTTGATCGAGGACTTAATCGCGCTTAAAGCTATAGTCGATTATCATGACCCATTCGTGCCGACACTTCCGAAGATGCGTGACCACGACTTACAAATGTCGAGTGTCGATTTCTCGGCCGAGTCGATCAAAAAATATGATTGTATTTTAATTTCGACGGATCATGACGGTGTTGATTACTCCCTGCTTTCCGAGGCCCTTCTGGTAGTCGATTCACGCGGAATTATGCCGGTCGCCATGAAAAATATCATCCGCGCATAACTGCGCAAAGATAGAGTTTCCATGAAAAGAGTAGCAATGTTTGTGACCAACCCCTGTACTCATGACGCGAGGGTTATGAAAGAAGCCGCTACCCTTTCTGAAAACGGCTATGAGGTTAGAGTGTTTGCTTTGGCGAACGCTTATAATGCCCCCGGTATATACCCTCAAGGTAACTACACCGTTCACCGTCTTAAGTTTGACAATATCTTTACTCGTGGTCGAGAGATCACATGGACGATTGCGTCATTCATTCTCAAGCCTCTCCGCCTGCTAAAGACCAGTGTCGTCTGGATGTTTAAGGGTTTAGTTTCGCTGCTTCTGTTGGTTCTAAAAGCCATCTTTGCGATCCCTGTTCTAATCCTGGCCAAGCTGTTTCCTTCTTTTGCCGAAATAATTCGCCGCAGGGAGAGCCTCGCCGAGCTAAATAGAGCTGGCAATGCGAGTCCACAGATCGACGTTTTTGCAAGGTGGTTTCGCCGAAGCAAAGTGTCTTTCTACGTGTACTTACGAGCAAATACAAATTATCGCAACAGAGTTCTGATCCAAAAAATACTTACTAAATTCGGCAGAATACTGAGCAAATGCCTCAGAATGCTTGTGAGGCTCGTTAAGCTGCCCGGTAGGATATACGTCAAAGTTAGAAGTAAGTTGATTACTAGGATTAATCGGCTGCTGTACAAAGTTTTGTTGCCACTGCATAAAATATCTACCTACTACTATTTTTGTATGGCGTCGAGTAAGGCGGCTGAGGTATGGGGAGCCGATGTGGCGCACGCTCATGACTTGAATACTATGTATGCGGCATATAATCTTAAAAGAAAGTTTTCTAGCACTATCGTAGTGTACGACTCTCATGAGTTATGGATCCACCGGAATCGCGTTGGCAGAAAGGCAACTCTCGAAAAAATGTTGGACAAGGTGGTTGAAAAACGGTTGATTAAACACGCCGATGGCATAATTACTGTATGCGATAGCATCGGTGATTGGCTCAGCGATCGATACCAAGGCATACCGGACCCTGTGATTGTGCGCAACATGCCGTATCAAATTGCTGAGGAACTTGCGCCTCAGTCTAGTCTCAAAGAGCGGCTTGGTATTGAAAGTCAGGCGATCGTGATGATG
>JAFMHC010000244.1 GCA_017854775.1 Gammaproteobacteria bacterium
GGATTGCTAGTAGGGTTTGGTACGCGTTTAGGCAGTGGTTGTACCAGTGGGCATGGTGTTTGTGGCATTGCGCGTTTTTCTATGCGTTCGATCATCGCTACGGCCGCTTTCATGTTAACAGGGTTTGCTACCACTTATGTGGTTAGGCATTTGCTAGGAGCCGGCTCATGAAGCGGCATGTGGTAGCGGCTATTTGCGGTGGCCTATTTGGCTTGGGTTTATGTGTTTCACAAATGGTTGATCCTCAGAAAGTATTAAATTTCTTGGATATTTTTGGTAATTGGGATCCTAGCTTATTGCTGGTTATTGGTGCCGCTACCGGTTTTACCATGTTAACTTTTCGCTTTGTATTAAAACGTAAGACCCCTTTCTTTGAGCAAGAATTTCGTTTGCCAAGTAGCAAAGACATTGATCAGAAGTTGGTGGTGGGTAGCGCTATTTTTGGCATCGGTTGGGGGCTTGGCGGCTATTGCCCAGGGCCAGCGATTGCCTCTATCACCACCGGCTTAATTGAGCCGGCAGTATTTGTCATATTTCTATTAATAGGGTCACAAATAGAAAAGATTTGGGCGTGGACTGGGGTCTGGCTAAGTAAATAGTCGCTCAAGTGTGTTTGAGCGACTATTTGGCGCGATTATTAACTGAGGTCTCTAACTAGTAATGCGTTGCTTTCTAATGTGAGACCAAGACTGGGAGATCGGATTGAGTGAGAAGGTGTTTAGTAACGCCACCGAAGAAAACTTCTTTAAAGCGCGAATGACTATAACCGCCAATTACGATAAGGTCACAGTCGTCGTTATGAGCAAAGTTGACTAGTTCCTGATGTTCCCCAAGCTCCTTGTCATCGGCTTGGACCAGTAATGTATTAGTAACACCTTTGCCATCCAGATACGACTTGATATCGGGGTAGGCCAATGGTTTTGGGGAAAATCTATTCTTTTTCATTATCTTTAGTACACTGACTCGTTTAGCACTTTGTAATAAAGGCATGGCATCCGCGACAGCGCGCATAGCGATGGTGCTGTCATTCCAGCCAATCAAAATATTGTCACCTATATGCGTTTCTTTCCAACCATTAGGAATTAAAATAATCGGGCGTTTTGTAAGCAGCAATAAGTCTGTAATAAAATGGTCATCGGGGCTACGAGAAAAGTCATCGTTAATCGGTTGGGGCGCAAAAATATAGTCAGTACATATCATTTGCTTAAATGGATCATCCGATTGATGTACAGTTTTCCAAGTTGTCTTGCAGTCGTACGATTTCGCCATCGACTCAAATAGAGACTTGGCATCGTGTTCGCGCTTGTCTTGATCAACCAGCATTTGATTAGCTAGCGCATAGGGGGAAGAACCTGCCCATCGTCGTATCTGGACCTCGTCTAATTTTATATAGACTGCAGTAAGGTTGGCGTTTTTCTGTGTGGCAAAACTCAGGGCCGAGTGAGCCGCATACGCGCGATCGCCAATGTCGTTGACAGATACTGAAAGCTCATAAGTCATTTTTTCACCTTGAAGATTATATTTTCTCTAGAAGAGTATGGTTAAAGATGAACCCCAGCGTTGACTCAGATCATTTACTAGGTAACAAGCATCGAATTAATTGTGGATCTGGGTCTTTACGCTATTTTGATATAGATCAAGTGGTGGTGTGCTTGTGTAGACTAGTCTTAGTTTATGAAAAAAATTTTAATCATCCAAGGCCACCCCGATGGTAAACAACAACATTTTGGACATGTGATTGGTCAGAAATATACCTCCGCGGCCGAAGACGCAGGACATTCGGTGAGACACGTATTTGTTGCCAATCTTGATTTTCCATTGATGAGTTCTGAAGATGAGTTCAAACAAGGTGAACCCAGCACGGACATTAGCATTGCACAAAAAGATATTCGCTGGGCCGACCATGTGGTGATCATCTATCCACTGTGGTTAGGCACTATGCCAGCGATGTTGAAAGGCTTTTTTGAGCAAGTGTTTCGGCCTGGTTTTGCCACTACCGAAGCTAAATCTGGCATCGGCTTCAAGCGTTTACTCAAAGGGAAAAGCGCGCGAATCGTAGTTACGATGGGGATGCCAGCTACCTTTTATAAATGGTTTTTTCGACAACATTCGGTAAAGAATTTGAAGCGCAACATATTAAGTTTCTGTGGTTTTAAGCCGATAAAAACAACCTTAATTGGGCAAGTTTATGCTGATAGAGAGGATCATTTGTCGGCTGCTTTATCCAATATTTCACGCTTGGGGCGGCATGCGCTCTAACTGTTAGTTCACTACCTAGTCTCACATTATTAAGAGGACATTGTCATGAAAATTCTGAGAAGCATATTATTACTCTTTGCTGCTGCGCTTTTAACAGCTTGCAGTGAATATCAAGAAAACAGAGGTTTTAGTTTACCTGAGGGCGACTCGGAAACTGGGAGACTGCTATTCATAGAATACGGGTGTATCGAGTGTCACACCATAGCGGGCACTGAATTCACCGATGAACTTGAAGATTTTGAAAGTGAGATAATGGTTCGTATTGGTGGCGAGACTACCCGGGTCAAAAGCTATGGAGATTTGGTGACCTCAGTTATTAACCCATCGCATAAACTTGCAAAAGGCTATGCCGTTGAGGACGTTACTGGTGAGGATGGCGAATCTCGAATGCGTAACTACAATGAAGAATTGACTGTCCAAGAGTTAACTGATTTAGTCACGTATCTCAAATCTAAGTATAAATTAAAAAGCATGCCGAAAACTATGTATCCGCATTATATATATCCTCCTTGAGTCACAAAACAATAGGTTTATATTGCCGTAAATACAAAAAGGCCGCTTAAACGTTAAGCGGTCTTTATTGGTATTTCGGGTTGTTCTAGGCTTTCGAGCTTTTCGACTCGAATTGATCAATGGGTAGGAGTGTTATTTTTTGATCTCTCAGTGATGATTATTATTCTTGATTTGCTTGTTCTTAGAGGCCGTGTGAGGGTTTTAAATGGGTTTGCAAATGGCCGTTATTCGCGCACTAGAAAGAGTACTCTTAAGTATCGCTATATCATGTTCATTTAAGCCAGCGGCATTAGCTTCGTCAGTGTCGATGTGCATCTCAAGCGTATAAGCTTTATTGACCCGTATAAGTACCGAGTTAAAGGTTAGTTGGCGCCGACCGTCGCCAACAACTACGTCGACTAGGTCGCCGTCATTCATCGCAAACCGCTTAGCATCATCGGGGTGCATGTGTATATGACGAAGTGCACAAATTACTCCATTGGTAAGAGTGACGCAACCACTGGGACCAGCTAGTTTTACGCCATTAGTATTTGCGGTATCACCTGATGCCCGTAAATGTCCATGCACACCCAGATAGTACTCGTCACTTCGAGATATTTCGATTTGATTGTTCGCTCGTGTTGGCCCGATGATCCGCACTTGCTCGAATTGATTTCGTGGACCAATGATCGTTACGGTTTCTCTGGCTGCGAATTGGCCTAGCTGTGATAATTCATGCTCAGGCGTTAGCATGTAATTTTCGCCATACAGCGTCTGCAGCGTTTCTTGGCTTAAGTGCACATGTCTGGCCGATACGGCGACAGGAATTGTCGATGGTCGACTATTAACTAAACCATTTTCATGCATAGAGCCCACCAATAAATTCACCTCTTCTATCATTTCCTCATAGTCCAAATCCGTCTCCGAGGGCGGCACAAAAAATACAACATGTGGGCAGCTTGGTAAGTTTCGCTTTGCCACTCGAATGTTTTTTAGACAATTGCTAATTTCCGCTGATCCTGCACTCGCGGTTGACTCAATATGAGCTTCAATTTCGTCGCTGAGTAAAGCCGTGCGTTCAACGAATTCATTTATTCGAGGCACACGATGGCCGACAGCAAAAATTTCATTAGGATCGAATGATCTGGAAAATAGCGTGTCGAAGATCTTGCTGAGTGCTGAAGCATGGTCAGGTGCCATAACGCTGATTGAATTAGCACCGAATCGTAATGTAGTGGCTTGGTTGGAAAGTTGCTTGATTCCCACATCAAAAATTCGTTCTAAGGAATCATATGAATAGAGTGCGACATTTACTGACGAGCGGCCGGTATTGATGAGCAGAATTATCATAGGGCTTGTTTGATTTCAAGGTCGAACAATTCGTTAGGATATTCTAATCGGCCGCATAAAACGCGCCCCCATTAGCCCATCTACTGCACGAAAATCGTAAGATAATGACAGCGGAACGACTGGTTTTACAATAGCATCACTGCCGAAAGCGACAACCTTATTGTATACGCTAGAAATATCTAAAATAGCTACTTCGGGAAATTTTATAAGCGCTGTGAAGCCAGTGCCGCCGTGTATACCTAAACTAGTTACAGTAAAGGTGTCGCCTTCAGAATCCGCTCGCGATAGTTTTTGCTCGCGCGAGCGCTTCGCGAGTTTCACTATTGATTTTGATATCTCATCCGAGGTTTGTCGATCTGCAGCTTGTAACGTCATGAGAATGCCTCCTGCTAAGTGTTTCCTTCGCAAATTAAAGCGCTAGTTGGTAATGCACCAACGAACCATCATCTGGGTCGTGAAATCTCTTCATGCCAAGATCATTAGCCAGTTGATGCATGTGTGTGTTGTTGGCAAAATCTAATGAATACAGGTTCTTTTTGCCTTTTTCTCGCGCAAAATTTATCAGTTTGTCCATCAATAAGCGTCCCAAACCGTGATTCTGCCATTGGTCGGCAACGGTGACGGCTGATTCACAATTGCCATCGTTATCCGTTGCATAGCGGCTAACGCCAATTTCCTGTTCATTACCAGACGCGTCTTTAATTAAGGCAATAAATGCCATACGCTTATCGAAGTCGATTTCGCATAGTTCTTTAGCTGCTTTATCAGTGAGGTGTTGTACGCCACCTAAAAACCGAAAGTGTCGACTCTCTGGAGATAAACGTTCTACAAACTCTTTTTCGCGAATCATGTCTTCAGGATTAATTGGTCGAATATGAATGTCGACCCCGTTAATTTTGGTGTCTGTGGTTAGATCATCTATGTTTAAGCTTTTGTTCATTGGATTTTCTCAGTGCACGTTAAACTCTTTTTGAGAAGCTATTTTGACGCTTTGCAAGCTGGCGACAATTGATGTGGATCAATTATGTTCGGATTAGAGCTGGCAATTAAATTAATCCAATTTAATCTAAAGAAAATTAGTGCCTACTGATTCTTCCAGTAGTCAGCTCAGTGATTTCGGCGGTAATTTGTTCTTGCCGCAATTGTTGAAAATCAACGGTCAGTCTTGTACGCGAATTGCGAATATTTGAACGTGCTCGAACCATCGCGCGAATGCGCTCTTCGTTTTCTGCTGCATGCGCGAGTACCAAGGCTTGGCACAACTCTGAATAGATATATTCGGTTGCCAACTTAGTCAATAGAGTGGTCGCTTCTAAGTTGAATAGTGGTGGGTTTAAAGACTCTGGGAGTTCAAACTTTGAGTAGTCAAATGGCAGTAGCGAACGCTTGATTATATCAACAGTATTGGCTTTGTGAATTAGCGGGTAGATCAATCTAACGCGCGTAAATTGTTCATGATTTAGGTGAGTATAAAGTGTGTCAACAAGTTCATTGGCCAGTGCGGGAATCGCTTGTACGCGCGTTGCCATGGGGAGGCTGTCGAACACCTTTACCTGACGGTTTCCGGCGATCATTTGTCCGCGGTTCCCGACGATTACTAGCTGTGACTTAGGTTCAGAATTCACATGATCGATTGCTACATCTAACAGACGTTCGTTATATGCACCAGCAAAACCTTGTTCGGCACTTAGAGCTATTACTAGCTCGCTCGCCGAGGTGTTTTCCGTCTTTATGCTCTCACCTTTACTAGCTATCGCGGCAAGCGTAATACCGATCGATTTGGCAATGGTGGACGCATAGGATTTGATGCCCTCGAGACTGGTTTGGGCTTCTGAGCGGCGTGCAGAGGCAATGCCTTGCATGGCGCTCATTACCGACTCAATCTGAGTTAGGGTCTCGAGCTGATCACTTACTAATCGCAGGCGGTCACTCATTTCGTTCACCAGCAACGACCTCTGAGGTTTGATTTACTAGCTCGGCGACCTGCATTACCAGCTGAGCCAGTTGATTGTCATCGAGGGGCTTTTGTAGCGCTATAGTTTCAACGATTGCCGCTACTGACATATCCAGTTTTTTGGCAATCTGCGTTCGTATTGAATCAATAGCCTCGACCGCAATTTGGTCGAACACACCGGCATCTAACGCTGCCAAAATCGCGATTATATCGACCGTGCGGAGTGTTGCGAAACAGGGTTGTGACAATACTGCGCGTATTCGCTGCCCACGATTTACCCGTGCTTTAATACGCGGATCGTTGACGCCACCAAAGCGTGTGAACGTTTCTAATTCAAGAAATTGAGCGTAGTCTAAACGCATGCGTCCGGCTACTTTCTTTAAGGTTTTGTTTTGAGCTTTACCGCCAACCCTACTTACACTTAAACCAACATCAATTGCGGGGCGTTGGTTGGCAGCAAATAAATGGGAGTCCAGTACAA
>JAFMHC010000245.1 GCA_017854775.1 Gammaproteobacteria bacterium
TCACTCGCGAGTTGGTCAACAGCGAGATGATTCCCCTGCTAAGCGTCAATAATCAATAAAGTGCTATCAACTAATCGACTATTTGAAACATGAAACACCTTTTTTTTACATTTGCAATGCTGCTTTCTCTACTTGTATTTCAGAGCGATGGCACAGCGTCTATTGAAGTCGTAGAATTTGATACGGTCAGTCAAGAACAACGATACCGAGAGCTGATTCAGGAACTACGCTGCCTGGTGTGTCAAAACCAAAATCTCGCTGGTTCGGATGCGCCTCTGGCGAAAGACCTGAGAGAGATCGCCGCAACGATGATCAAGCGAGGTGATAGCGATGCAGATATCAAAACCTTCATGCGCTCTCGTTACGGCGACTTTGTACTGTATGAGCCGCCTTTCAACTGGTCAACCGCGTTCCTTTGGCTAGGCCCCTTTATACTGTTATTGCTCGTCGTTATTGGCTTAGTGCTGAATATTAGACGCCGACAGCAAGAGGAACTATTCAAGCCGACTCATGCAACCAACGATGCAGATCAAATCAAAGTGCGTAACCTAATGCGCGATACACCATCGTTGAAACCCAACGAAAGTGAAAAACCAAAGCGTTAATACCCGCAAACCAATTAGAGTAACCACCCATGACTCCATTTATTATAGCTGCTGCGGTAATCACCCTTATCGCCTTAGGCATACTCATCATGCCGCTGCTACGCACGCGAAACACCGTGTCGTATGAGCGTCAAGCGCAAAATATTCACTACGCCAAAGAACGCTTAGAAGAATTAGAAGCGCAATTGAAGAATGCCAGTATCTCGGCCACCGATTACGAGGCACTAAAATTAGAAATTGAAAGCACACTAGCGCACGACATAGACATCGTAAATAACTCAAACGACACACAAGTAGCTGGCCCGAGACGATCAAATAAACTAGCGATTGGCGTCCTAAGTGTGTTCTTACCACTTTCAGCGCTTGGCTTTTATCTGATAGTGGGGACGCCTGAGGCAATTGACCCAATTGTAGAAAGTGGCCCTTCACAAAAGCAAGTTGACGAGCTAATTGTCGACATTGAGAAGCGCTTGGAAGAAAACCCTAATGACTTAGAGGGCTGGCAGGTTATATCTCAAACTTACCTTTCGCTTGGCCGTTACAGCGATGCTAAACAAGCCTATCAACGCGTTCTTACCCTAGGTGGTGAAACGGCATTTGCCTATGCGTCTCTGGCAGACGCAACCGCGTTAGCCGCCGGTGGACAGATCACCGAAGAAGCCTCTCAGTATATTCAACGAGCGCTAACTATAGAACCAAATAATCGCCAAGCATTATGGCTAGCCGGTTTGGGCGCGGCTCAGAGCGGCGACCAAGTGATGGCCAAGCAACACTGGACCCGTTTAATTCCGTTGCTAGACGACGCTCCTCAACAGCAACAAGAACTGCGCGACATCGTCCGTGATAATTTCGGCGACTCGCCAGCTGAGCAAGTAGTAACAGAGCAAGCAACTAAGCCCGCCCCAGCAGCCGAGTTAAGCGCCCAAACAGGCCTGACCGTAACGGTAAGTCTTGACGCAGAGATATCTCAACTGGCTGACGCCAACGACTTTGTATTTATCTTTGCCAGAGCATCGCAAGGTCCGCCTGCCCCGCTAGCGGTTAAGCGTTTACGCGTCGCTGATCTACCTACAACGGTCACATTAAGCGACTCAGATGCGATGGTCGCACCCATGACTCTCTCTAAGTTTGAAGATGTAGTAGTGAGCGCGAGGGTTTCAAAGTCGGGGCAACCGATTGCGCAAGCCGGCGACCTGCAATCAGAAGTAGTGCCAACTAAAAACACCAATACTGAGACAATTGACCTCAACATATCCAACGTTGTTAAGTAAAGTTTCGAGTATTGTTAAAGTAGCTTTTGAAAATGTTGATAACCGGTTTTGAGAATATTGATAACCGGTTTTGGAAATGTAGACAACCGGTTTTAGAAGTCTTTAGGAAACTTCTGAGCGCTTAGATCCAACGGCGCGTATTAGCTTTGTACTCGGTGAAGTCTTTGCCAAAAAGTGCTTCCATCGCTCGTTCTTCAGGAATGATTTGAAAACGTACCATAAAAGCGACAAACCCCGCGACAGCAATCAAACACCATGCACTACCAAAAAAGACTACCGAGCTGAGAGAGAACAAGACCATACTCAGATACATCGGATTTCGAGTCAGCTTGAAGACTCCTGTGGTCACCATAAACGTTGCAGCATCTGGCCTCAGAGGGTTAACGGTGGTTTGATTTATCTTAAACAGTTTGATGGCCAATACGGTTATCACTAACCCTGTGACCACCAGTACAGTTGCGAGCAATGCGTTCAAAGAAAAATCTTTGGCGTATAATATACGCGCTCGGTCAAAACGAGAGATAAAAAACATACTCACCAGAGTAAATAATAAGACTGCTGGCGGTGGTATTAAGTTCTCTAGTCTATACATAATTTTTTCAGCAAATCCGTTTAACCCAGTTGTCGATAATCACCTTGGAAAAAAACCAAAGGCTTGTCGGCCTCACTCTCATGCTCCAGAACCGCACCAACAATAATAATGTGATCCCCTCCCTCGTATAAATGGGCTGTTTCACAATGGAAACGTGCGCTTACATTAGGTATTTGAGGCACCCGATTTAAGCCTTCAAACCATTCGGCATCGTCGAATACAGTTGCGTCCCAGCTTCGCATCGCAAATAGGTTTGAAGTCTCTTGCTGATCGGCAGTCAATACACTGATAGTGAAATGCTTAGCATCAGTAAATTCTGAAAATCGAGTTGATGATTTATCAACGCACCAAGAAACCAGCGGCGGGTCAAGAGAGACTGACGCAAAGCTATTAGCCGTCATGCCGATCGGCTTACCTTCCTTACATCGAGTAGTAACCACCGTTACGCCGGTAGCAAATTGTCCAAATGCGTCACGCAGTGAACGATGTTGTTTGACTTCAGTCATTATTATTTATGTATCATTTTTATCAAGGGACATTATCAACCTTTTCAGTGATGATTGAAACCAAACGCGCGATTAGCTATGGTTGATTTCTAACTTTTTCAATACTTTACGCAGATTCATGACATACGACAACAATAATATCTTCGCCAAAATTTTAACTGGCGCAATCCCATGCATCAAAGTGTACGAAGATGATCAAACTTTAGCTTTTATGGACATCATGCCGCAAGCCGAAGGTCACACCTTAGTGATCCCCAAAGAAGCCGCCGTCACCATTCATGATTTGTCTGACGACGCCGCAGCAAATTTGATTAAGAAGGTAAAATTGGTCGCCAATGCTGTTAAAAAAGGTATGAATGCGGATGGAATTACGCTATTCCAACTGAACGGCGAGCCAGCAGGGCAAACGGTTCCGCATATCCATTTTCATATTTTACCCGGTAGCTATTTAACCGCTAAGGCACATGCCAGTGTGAGTTCTGACGCTGGCGATTTGCAAGCTATTGCAGATAAAATTAGAGCGGCACTTTAGACCGCTATCGAATCGTTAACCGAAGCCACTAAAAATCAATGAACGCATGCCCAACCCTGCGGGCAAATTACTGGTAATAACCACGACTTTGATTTTTTTTGATAAACATCGAGATTTGATGCAAGATTGCACTTAATCTCAGATAGCACTCAGACAAATATTCAAATAAGTCCAATACCCAACCATTTGCATCAAATATATTCGATAGCTATATACAAGATTGGCTAAGCACGGTGTTGAATGCGCACGATATTGAGTGTTTCTAGTGTATTAGCAATAAAATTTAACTAGCGCTGTTTGCTCAACAGGCCTCGTGCAGAACTGCAAAACAGCCATAAAGACGGGCATTAATAGTATGGATGAAGCAAAAGAAAGACTAATAGATAAGGCTCTTCTCAACCAATTCGATATTGATCCGTATAAAAAGATATCCGTTGGTTTGATTTTAGTCGCCCATCGACAACTGCAGACACTCTCTAAGCAAACCGAGGTATCGATCGACGATATGGATAGAGAGTTTTTAGCCGAACAACTATGCAAAGCTGAAGATGCTGAGTCAGAGCGGGCTAAAACCAGTAAAACATAATCGAGATAAACACTAGTTTGCTTGACGATAACCAGGCCGCAAACGCTGCCCTCACCGACTCGACCGCGCACCACTATTTTCATGCTGCCCTGCTATTCAGCCTGCGTAGCTATTCATCCGGCGTAGCTGTTCAATCAGCGTTGCTATTCATCCAGCGTAGCTAGGCGCTTTCGACGATTAAACTACCAGCGATATATATGAATCAAAAATTAGTACGAAACGGCTTTATTCTAGCGGCATTGATGAACTTCAGTGTACTTGTTTGGTCGCGCGGATTTACTAATGTTGCAATTAATCAGGCCGACCCGGTTGTGATGTCTAATTTTGGCTTGCTGATGATTATCATCTGGGGCGTGGCTTACCTTGGCGCGGCGAGCACCAATGCCAATTTAAAATGGCTAGCTGGGGCTTTTGCCTTAGAGAAGCTAGTTTACGCTTTAATCTGGATTAATTGGCATCTAGAGAATAGTGTGCAAGCACTTTATTCGACAGACACGTTTGCCGGGATTTTTTACAGCATCTATGGCCTAAATGATTTGATTTTTATGCTGTTTTTTACTGCGGTGTTCTTTAAGGAGCCTCTGATTAAGGGCAGCTCAGGTAAAGGTGGTTAAAACCCAGAAACCCAAATAAGGCAGGCCATGGACTAAACTGTTGAGGTGCACTTGGTAAAATCGAAGTAGTTGCCCTTATATCAGCCTAACGGGCTATCTTTCTTCCTACGTGCTCGAAAAAAACCCTTTAACAATGCCGCACTCTGCTGTTCCATCAGACCAAATTCGATATCACAACGATGATTAAGCTGCGGATGTTGTAGCACATTCAGCACCGAACCAGCCGCGCCGGCTCTAGGCTCTCTAGCGGCGATTACCACACGCTCAACTCTGGCATGCACCAAAGCACCAGCACACATTGCGCAAGGCTCAAGGGTGACATACATTGTGGAATTGGGTAATCGATAGTTTTGTTCGGACTTGCAAGCCAACCCTATTGCTAAAACTTCGGCATGAGCGCAAGCGTCGTTATTGCTGATGGGCGAATTATGAGCCTCACCGATAAGTTCGTTGCCGCTAACGACCACAGCGCCAACAGGCACTTCGCCAATAGCAGCAGCAGATTCGGCCAATTCTAATGCACGATTCATCCATTTTAAATCATCCATCGACTTTTGATCATCTATCATTGGGGACACTCTCGGCGCTTTAAAGGCTGGCTACTCGGCGTTCAATGCCCGCTCGTTGCAGCATACGGGCGGCGATTTCTTCAATTGATAACAAAGTGGTGTCGATATAAGGTATTCGGTATTGGCGGTATAAGGCTTCAGCCTGACGAATTTCATCAACGCAGGTTCTCAATGCTGCGTAATGACTATTTGGCTTACGCTCGTGACGAATTTCAGCTAAGCGGGCTGGGCGAATAGTTAAACCAAACAGCTTCTTTGTGTGGTCCTTGAGCGCATCGGGAATTCTGTTTAGCTCGAGGTCGTCGGGAATAAGTGGGTAATTCGCGGCCTTAATGCCGTATTGCATGCCTAAATAAACACTCGATGGTGTTTTTCCGGTGCGCGATACGCCGATAAGAATGATATCTGCATCGGCGTAACGGTGCAGATGCATGCCGTCATCATTGGCTAGGGCAAAATGGACCGCGTCTATGCGTTGCATGTAGTTTTCATCGGCTACACGGCTGTCTTCTTTAAAAATTGCTGGGTGACCAACGGTATGTGCCGATAACACCCCAAGCTCTTCTTCCAACGGCGACAAGAATGTTGAAAAAATGTCGATATAGAAACAGTCGCAACTGCGTAATAGTTCACTTGCTTCGGTATTCAGAATGGTATCGATAACAATCGGCCGCTCCGCTGAAGTTTGGGCTTCTTGATTAATTTCATTAGCGATGCGCTGCGCTTTCTCCTGTGTATCAATAAACGGCTTGGTAACACTCTCGAACTGAATGTGTGGAAACTGAGCCAATAAGCTGCGACCGAGGTTTTCGGCGGTCATGCCTGTGCTATCAGAAAGGAAAAATACTTTACGTTTCATCGGTTATTTTTGGCGAAAATAGTTAAAGGAAAATAGTTATGTGAAATGTTGGCTATCGCTTCTGTCTGCGCGCGCTCATGGTAAACTATGGATCCATGAATTAAGTAATCCACGATAGAGGATTAGATTTTGACTACGGTTGACATGCAGTACATTCTTGAATTCGATCAGCTTACCATAAACGACGTCGAAAGAGTCGGTGGCAAAAATGCCTCATTGGGCGAGATGATTGGTAACCTAACCGCGTTGGGTGTGTCAGTGCCGAACGGCTTTGCCACTAGCGCTGACGCTTATCGCGAGTTTCTCGCAACCGACGGCTTAGACAAGCGAATCAATGCGCGGCTCGACGCTCTCGATGTTGACAATATTGCCGATTTAACCTCGGCCGGTGCGGA
>JAFMHC010000030.1 GCA_017854775.1 Gammaproteobacteria bacterium
CTACCGTGGCCGGTTCCGGCGCACTTACTTTTATTCTTTGCACTGTGTTAGCGAGCAGTGCTTTGGGGACAGACCACGTTTAAACTATTGAATGTCCGCTTAGGGCAGAGGCTGTGTAAAAACGTAGTTGGTATATGAAAGCAAATTTTGCAAGATCAAGTTTAATTCTTTCGACTAATGCCTTCATGATCTAATCAATTACAGTCGGAACCTCTTTGAAAAAGAATCTACTGATTTAAAATATCGTCGATCCGGTCGTCAAATTCACTTTGCTTTGGGGGAGTAATAGGTTTGTCTGTTGCACTATTCTTTACACGTGGATCAATAAAACGATCGCTTACGCTAAATACATAGTCATCATAAACCTCGTCGGCGTATCTATTAGCGGCTGCCTGATCTCGGCGAAGCCGTCGACGATATTGCTCTTCCTCTCGGTCAATATTGTAGAGGTGATCTCGATTTTCCCGAAGGCGATAGCGAAGGCGTTTGCGTTCAGCTTGTTCAATATAATCTTCGCGCAGCTGATGCCGGATGTGTCGAATTGATTGTTCATAGCTATCACGCGAATTGCTTAAGTCTAAAAGAGCTGAGTCACTTTCTCGAACACGGCTGCGAAGCATGTGCAGCTGATAGCCAACATTAAATGCTTCGCGAAAGCCGGGGTAGTCACGCTCGGCACAAACTTGATTGTCGATTACTTGGCTATGGCCACTAACGCCTAGCTCTAATGCATTGCCTAACTGGCAATATTGAACAAGTCCATCGGAATGGCCTTGCTGAAACTGCTTCCAGTTCGCGCTAGTGCCGTGTTTCACACAGGTTTGTTCACGACGATTAAACTGATCTGATATGTCAGTGTCGCCATTTGAACCAACCCCGTAGCCAACTTGTCGCCAATCGGCGTCCAAGCATTCTTGCTTGCTCATAACCGCGCATGCTGTCAGTTGAGTGAAAGCTAATAAAAGTAGTATTTTACTAATTATTTTCATGCCAATTTTGCAGTCTGTTTACCATTGGAATACGATACCTCAGGTTCGATTAACTAAAGCTGAACGAGGGATTTATTACCATTGTAGCTTTATTTTAATTCGGCTGTATTGAGGTGTGATAGATAAGTAGCTAGAGTAGCCTCTGTGAGCACATATAATCGTCGACTTAAAACGACTAAACGGGGAATGAGTGTGACGTTTTTTTCTAGGCTTGTAGTCATTGTGGCTATATTTCTCATCGGTGTGTTATTTGCCGTTACAGCGCTTACTAAGGGAGATGAAAGACGTGAGCCTTATGCTGGTTCGAATGAGACACCTATTTCTTCTCAGGAGGCAAAAGAGTTGCGTCCTATCGAGTCGCACCGCTGTTCAGTGAAATCGATTGAGCCGGAGTTGAAAGCCATGTTCGATCTGCACCAAGCGGCTAGAGATAATGGTGCGCGATGTGGCTCCACTAGGATGCGTTCGACATCAAGTTTACGATGGAGTTGTAAGTTGGCTAAGGCTGCTGGCAATCATGTTAGCGATATGGCGAAAAATAATTTCATGTCTCATACGGGCAGCGATGGTTCGACCATTGGGCAACGAGCTACGAAGGCAAATTACATTTGGCGCAACGTTGGCGAAAATGTAGCCAAAGGCTTTGAAGAGCCGAGCGAAGTTCATCGTTTATGGCTAGAAAGCCCCGCCCACTGTAAAATCATTATGAGTTCTATCTATAGTGAAATGGGTGCTGCCAAGGTCGGTGATTATTGGGTGGTTATGTTTGGCCGACGTTAAGCGGCGTTTGAAGCTTTGGGATTTGATGCTTAGCTTCGGATGTGGCAATCTGCAGTTACCGTCGATCCTAAAAATTATAATAATGAATATATCTATCCGAACTGCTGCATTCCTTGTCGCACTATTTTCTTTTTATGCTCAGGTTGCTGATTCAAAAGAACTGACTGTTGGCCGAGCTGAAAGTGTCGGTATGTCGACCGAGCGATTAAAGAATGTTGGTGTAAACCTAAATCGATTAATTGATGATAAAAAAATCGCTGGCACGGTTAGCTTAATTGCGCGCAAAGGTAAGGTGGTTCATTTTGAAGCAAATGGCTTAAGTGATGTTGCGGCTAAGCAGATGATGGCACGAGATTCAATTTTCAGGCTCTATTCGCAGACCAAACCGGTTACCGGTGTGGCGGTAATGATGCTGTTTGAAGAAGGACATTTTTTGTTGACTGATCCGATCTCAAAATATTTGCCTGAATTTAAAGACATGCGAGTCTACTTAGGCGAGCAAGACGGACAGATACAAACCGAGCCTGCGCGGCCAATTACAATTCATCAATTGCTGACACATACGTCGGGCCTGAGCTACGATTTCTTCAATACGCCAGTCGCCAATATGTATAAAAAAGCGGGTGTATTAGGTGCCGATGCGCAGTCGCCACTTACAAGTTTAGCTGAATGGACGAAGGTATTGGCAAAGCAGCCCTTGATTGCACAACCGGGCGAACAGTGGAACTATAGCGTCGGCATGGATGTGCTCGGACGTCTGGTTGAAGTTGTCTCAGGTCTGTCGTTTAGAGAGTTCTTGCAGCAGAGAATTTTTCTGCCGTTGGATATGCAAGACACTGATTTTTATGTGCCAGCTGAGAAGCTCGGACGCTTTACGGTAATGTATACACCCGATCTTGAGGCCGGTATTAAGGTGGCTGATGGAATTGAAACCAGCCCTTACACCAAGTTACCAAAAATCGAAATGGGCGGTTCAGGCTTGGTTGGTACGGTGAAAGATTATTTTGCCTTCGCACAAATGTTAGCTAATCGAGGCGAATATAACGGTAAGCGATTACTTGGCAGCAAAACGGTTGAATTTATGATGTCTAATCATCTTACACCCGACTTCCCAGCTGACCCTCTTAGTAGCTTGATGTCGTTGGCTCCGGGGAGTAGCCGTTACTGGGGGGTTGGTTTTGGCTTAACTGGCGCCGTAGTCACTAACCCTGCGATTACCGGCCTGCCGGTTTCTAAGGGCTCGTTTAGCTGGGGCGGTGCGGCGTCGACCGAATTTTGGGTAGACCTCGAAGAACAGATTGTCGGCATAGTGCATACGCAGCTAATACCCTCTGGCTCGCAACCAATCGGTCCGCTGGTTAAGTCAGCTGCCTATCAATCAATCATCGATTAACCCGGTTGATATTATCGATAATCGAGTCGCATAATCGCTGCTGTAGTTGGTGCGGCAAGTTGTGTCCCATACCGTCGATCAGTTCTAGCCGTGCACCTTGAATATGCTCGGCTAGATCTTCGCCGCATTCTTTGCGTACTAATGGGTCGTCCTTGCCGTGCAGAATCAGTGTCGGGCAATTAATTTTTTCTAAAAATTCGACACGGCTACCGTTTGAATAAATGGCGTTTAGATGGCGCATGTAGCCGCCAGGATTGTAAGAGCGTTGACAGTTTACTTTCGCTCGCTGTAATAAAACAGCGTCATCCGCTGGGTATCCTGGGCTGTCAATTCGGCGTTTTCCTTCGACCCAATTTTCGATAAAACCGGCTACCGACCCATCAGTTTTCTTAGCCATGATTTCTTGCACCTCAGGGGTCGCAGCGGGCAGGCCAGGCCTACCGCTAGAAGACATAATTAAGCAAAGACTGGCAACAGTGTCGGGCCTTTCGGCGCTTAAGATCTGCGCGATCATTCCGCCCATCGACATACCTACTATGTGTGCATGCTTTATTTCTAGGGCATCGAGCAAGCCAGCGGCGTCATTGGCCATGTCATTTAATGAGTAGTTTTTACCACTCATTTTCTCTGACAAACCTATATCTCGATTGTCGTAACGAATTACTCGAAAGCCCGCGTTTACTAATATCGTGCAAAAGCTATCTGGCCATTCACCCAATTGTTCACCCAGCCCGGCGATTAATAAAATTACGCCTTTGGCTGTGCTGTCTAAAGCTGGGTCGGCAAGAGCCGCGCTGCCAAGGTCTTGGTAGCAAAGCTGAACGCCATTGCTGCTTAGGGTTTTATCCATGTTGATTGCGAGATGAACTTGAGTTTAATTAGGCACTACTTTAGCAGCTGACTGTTATTATGAGAAACCTCTGCATAACTCTAGCACAAGATAAGATGGCTAATAGTTTCCAATATTTTTAGCAAAATATCCTGCAATAGCTCGCTATTACACTCAATTTTGATAAAAATCTTGAAAATATTTTCTCATTTTCCTTTTGCACTAAAGTTATGCAGAGGTCTCTACGAGTGAAAGATTAAACCATGACACACCAAGGCTGGACACATGAAATGAACTCTAATCTCGATTCTATCGGCGACGTTTTTATTATTTACCAACACGTCTTTTGCTGGCGATCATCTTATTACAATGGAGAGCCAGCATTCGGTTACGGATACGGCTGATAAATTTAGCCAGCTTGTTGAAGACAAGGGCTTGCGCCTTTTTACTCGAATCGACCATGCCGCCAACGCGGCTGGCGTTGATCTTCAATTAAAGCCGACCGAAGTTATTCTTTTCGGTAATCCCAAGGTGGGTACCCAACTAATGCACTGCGCGCCAACGGTAGCCATAGATCTGCCGCAAAGAGTGCTGATTTGGGAGGCTGATGACGGTACTGTTTGGCTAGCCTATTCCAATCCTGCTTTTATACAAGAGCTTCATTCGATTGAGGGTTGCGACTCAATAATAGGCAAAGTCACTGCTTTGCTTGCTGGCTTGGCGGCTGCTGCGACTGAGTAAAAATTGATTGGCAGCAGTTATGTTTGCCCTGATGTCCGGTTTACGCATTCGTATTCATAAAATGCGATAACATTTTTGATTTATATTCGAATGCTGAATTTACCAGACCTAGAATATTATGATTGCTCGAATTAGCTGTTCGCTACTGTTTTTCTTTTGCTTTGTCGCCAATGCTGATGACAGCACTGTTGATTCTCACGTTAAGCAGGTTGGTTCCCCTGACGGTCAGATTTTAGTCACGATAAGCGACCAAGGCGGCCTACTTTCATACAGCGTAAGCCGCAATGACAAGGAGGTTATTCAATCAAGTGCGCTTGGCATGCGTTTTGCAAAACATCACGGCTTGGATGCAGATCTACAGATCATAAAAACAGAACTCACATCCGCTGATGCGACTTGGGAGCAACCGTGGGGTGAGAACCGCTTGGTGAGAGACCATCATAATCGTCTGCGTTTGACGGTTCAGCGCAAAGCACCTGAGTTGAATTTTCACCTAGTGGTAAAGGCTTTTGATGATGGCATTGGTTTTCGTTATGAAGTCCCAAAGCAAAGAGGCTTGAATTCGGTGGAAATTACCGAGGAGTTGACCGAGTTTAATATGAATCAAGATGCTACGGCTTGGTGGATTCCAGCGAGGCAGTGGAATCGCTACGAGTATCTGTATAACACCACTACGGTTGATGAAATGGAGATGGCCCACACTCCAGTGACCATGAAGCTACCGAATGGTACCCATGTGAGTTTGCATGAAGCGGCGCTGGTTAATTATTCGGGCATGTCTATTGAGCATCGCCGTGGCGCTAATTTGGTGGCAAATTTGGCACCGCGAGCGGATGGCGGTTTAGTAAAGTTAGAAACGCCGTTCGTAACACCGTGGAGAACCATTCAAATAGCTGATGACGCGCCGGGCTTAGTCAACTCGAACTTGATTCTAAATCTAAACGAACCTAATAAAATGGGTGATGTTTCGTGGTTTACGCCTGGTAAGTATATTGGCATATGGTGGCAGCAGCATATCAAAGACCGCACTTGGGGTAATGATGGAATTCACGCCGCTACTACCGAAGCAACAATCGAAATGATGGATTTTGCCGCCGAACATGGCTTCGACGGTGTATTAGTAGAGGGCTGGAATATTGGTTGGGACGGAGACTGGTATAACAATGGTGACGTTTTTAGCTTTACTAAAAGCTATGATGATTTCGATATTGAAAAAGTTGCTGAACACGGTCGTGATGTTGGCGTTCGCCTAATTGGTCATCATGAGACGTCCGGCAATATCTCCAACTATGAGAATCAAATTGATGGCGCTTTCAAGCTATATCAAGATAACGACGTTGCCATCGTTAAGACCGGTTACGTGGCTGACGCTGGGAAATTAAAATACATCGATAAAGACGGTATTACTCGATTTGAATTCCATGACGGACAAGAAAACGTTAAACACCATCTAAGAGTGGTTGAAAAAGCCGCTAAGCATAAGATTGCAATTAACGCACACGAGCCAGTAAAAGATACGGGCTTACGTCGTACCTATCCAAACTGGGTAAGTCGTGAGGGCGCGAGAGGCCAAGAATTTAATGCTTGGGGTGTGCCGCCGAATGGACCAAATCATGTATCAAATCTAGTTTATACCCGCATGTTGTCTGGCCCTATGGATTATACCGCCGGCGCATTTGATCTGCGCCCGAGTGAGCGCGAGCCGATAACTAAAGAGATGGGTCGCCACGACAAACGATCGAAAATTGAGCACACGTTGGCAAAAGAGCTGTCGCTGTATGTCACTATTTACTCGCCAATTCAAATGGCGATGGATTTAGCAGAAAATTACCGTGCCCGCCCGCAAGCATTTCAATTTATTAAAGATGTACCCGCCGATTGGGAAAAATCTATCGCGCTTAGCGGCGAGGTTGGTGAGTACTTGGTGATTGCACGACAGGACCGCAATACCAGCGATTGGTATTTAGCGGCGCACACCAATGAGCAAGCACGAACGGTCTCCGTTTCAATAGATTTTTTACAAGAAGGTGATAACTACCTTGCACAGATCTACCGAGATGGTGATAATGCGGATTACGAGAAGGATCCATACGACCTTGTAATTGAAGAGCATATGGTAACCTCGAAACAAAAATTAACGTTTAACTTGGGCCGCAGTGGCGGCGCAGTAGTGCGATTGATAAAGCAATCTCACTAATAGTTTAGACTGACCGTATTTAAGATATCGGTCAGCTTAGCTGGAAAAGCCAGTTGCGATCTGACTTTGTAAAGTTAAATGTTAGACCAGTCCCTGAGAGGGGAGGATCAGCCCGGTAGTCGGTTTAGGCCAAGTTTTACTTGCCTAGTATCTTTTAAATCGCAATGAGGGGTAACTGTCTTGCCGGGCTGTTCAACTTTTATTTCCCCCCGCGCTATACGCTGCCTCTCAATTGCGTGACGTTGCGGACCTGATTGCCTAAATTTGGCCTTGCTTCAATTTCTCATTCTGACGCAAAAATTACTCAGAACTAATAAATCATCGAATGACTTATTGTGATTGTGATCGGTTACTTTTATGTAAATGATTTGCATGGGTCATGCAGTGAGTGGCGCTTTGTTCAGCGTATTTCAGGCAAATCAGTGATTACAATATTTTTTTAAAAACTAGAAAGTCAGGATTCTAGTTACAAGTCACTGTTTTAGTTAAAAATCTCTAGGTAGCTTGCTTGTCGGTAAAATTTTTTTACATTAATGCTAATGACATGATCAATGTATTGTCATAAAGTTGGGGTTAAGTGGTAAAAACCACTCATTGCGTGATATCAAGAACCGAATTTTTTAGCGACCTTTAACAAGTCTGCTTTTTTATTGAATGTAACGGCAAACGATTACATTTTGTTTCGAAAGCAATTGTCTAGACCAATCTGGCAGTAGAACTTAGTTCAAATATCGGTCACTGAAGTAAATCAGTTTGCGTATCAAAAAATTATAAAACTATTAGAAAGAAGGAGATTAGATCATGACCAAAGGCATATCTAAAAAAATACCTGCTACTAACAAGCAGGGATTCCCACTTAAAAAAACGATGCTGGCATTGTGTGTTGGTGCAGTGATACAACCAGTGGCATACGCTCAAGATGCCACAGTCAAAACCGAAGGCCTTGAAGAAGTAACGGTTTACGGTGTTCGCGCCAGTCTGAGAACGGCCCAAGAGCTGAAAAGAAACGCGGACACTCATGTCGATGCTATTTCGGCCACCGACATTGGTGCACTGCCTGACGTTTCGGTCTTAGAAGCATTGCAACGTGTTCCTGGTGTCTCGATTGAGCGTTTTGCCGCTCCGACCGATCCAGATCACTTTTCCACTGAAGGGTCTGGCGTCACATTACGTGGTTTGCCAAATACTCGCTCAGAATTCAACGGCCGAGACACGTTCTCTGCTGACTCAGGTCGCGGTTTATCATTCCAAGACATCTCTCCTGAGCTGCTCGGGAGTGTCGAGGTTTTCAAAAATCACACCGCTGATATGGTCGAAGGCGGTATTTCCGGCACCATCAATTTGAATACCCGTAAACCGTTTGATTCAGATGAGCGTGTCCTAAACGTTTCAGCGCAAGCCAATTACGGTGACTTAGAAGGTGAAACAACGCCATCGTTTTCAGGTTTATACAGTGACCGTTTTGATGTCTCTGGTGGTGAAGTTGGCGTATTATTGAGCTATGCAAATTCAGACCTGGATTTCCGCTCCGATGGTGCACAATTTGGCTTTCATACGGCCGATGCTCAAGGCCGTTTCGCGCCGATTAATGCGGGCATTCGTAGTACTTCAACCAATCGTTCGCGAGAAGGTATATCGGCGGCTTTACAATATCAAAACACCGACAATACGTTCTCAGCACTAGCTGAATACATCAGTTCAGACTCGGACAGTAATTGGACCGAATATGCGTTCTTTTCTGACGATGCAGGAAGTACTGTAGGATCAGATGCAATCTTCGATGGTAACCGTTTTGTCAGTGGTACCCTTGAGGGCGTTGCTGGTGGTTTAGGCCCTCAAACCAGAGCCCAAGCGGGGACTAAGCAAACCGAGGAATTTTCCTTAAACTTTGCTTGGCAAGCAACAGATAAGCTGACTCTGAAGGCTGATTTTCAATACGTAGATTCGACTACGGATGTACTCGATTTGTCGATTTTTGGTGGTGTCATCGGCGGCACCCGGATTGCTCTAAGTGAAGCGGATGCGCCCACCGTAAGGTTCTTAGCGCCGGCTGGCTCAACGCAAACCGATGCTGAATTTTTCTCTGATCCCAATAATTACTTTTGGCGTGCGGCAATGGATCATATTGAAGAGTCAGAAGGCGACGAAGTCGCTGTTAGATTAGATGCAGAATATGACCTAGAGATGGATTTTTTCAAGTCGGTAGAAGTCGGTGCACGTTATTCAGAGCGTGATCAAACTACACGCTGGTCAAACTATAACTGGGGTAATGTTTCTGAATCATGGAATGGCGGTTTCGCTAACTTTGCTGGCAGCACTAACGCTAATGGTTTCTCAAATAATCAAGCGGGTTTAGTTACCATCGATGACTTTCACAATGGCAATGTAGGTGGTTTGCCAGGCGGTACAGGAGTCTTTGCCGACGAGAGTCTAGTAACAAATTTCGATAACTTTTTAGCCGCATTTGGCGGGCAGCGCACTACTGCAGATCTAGCTAATCGTGGTCAAGACAGCGGTTTCTATACTGATGCAGAAATCAATTCAACGGTTGAAGAGAATACGGCGTTCTATGCTCGACTCAATTTTGCTAGTGATGGGGACAGAAGGTTCGACGGTAACATTGGCTTACGTTATGTTAATTTGGATACGACGGTAACCGGTGGACAGACCTTTCCGAGTATTACGGGTTTAGCGGCTGGTTTCTTGCCTGCTGATGTCGTCGCATTTGGTAATGGTTTCCGTGACACACGCGATGCCGAAAGCTCGTATGATACGATCTTGCCGAGCCTAAATATTAGGTATTCATTGACTGATGACTTGATTGCTCGTTTTGCTGCGTCAGAGGCCGTTTCATTTCCAGACTTAGGAAATTTACGCTATAACTACAATATCTCTGCGGATATCCAAACCGACGCTGCGAATAACACCGCTGTACTTCAGGGCTTCGATCAAAGTTCCGGTAACCCGTTCTTGAAGCCATTGGAATCAACTAACTTAGATCTATCATTAGAGTACTATTTTGGTGACAGTGACTTCGTGTCCTTGGGTTTATTTCATAAAGATATGAAGAACTTCTTCTCCAACAACACGGTAGAAACACTGGTAACTAATCCGAGCAACGGTATTACTCAGCTTGTTAGTATTAATCAACCGATTAATATCGACGACGCTAGCTTGACGGGTTTTGAGTTCGCTTATCAGCAGTTTTTCGACCAACTACCAGGTATTTGGAGCGGCCTAGGTATGCAGTTCAACTTCACCTACTTAGATCCAAGTAATGTACCTCAGCAAAACTTGCGCCCGGAGCAATCTGGAGCACAAAGTGACGCTGATCGGGCATCAGTGCCAGATTTCGATCTGCCACTTCAAGGCTTGTCTGAAACGCAATACAACATTGTTGGTATGTTTCAGAATGAGAAATGGGAAAGCCGTCTTGCCTATAACTGGCGCGATGACTACCTATTAACTATTCGTGAAGTTAACAGCCCAGGTGGCGGCCCAGGGGTTCCGACCTTTGCCGATGCGCGTGGTCAATTAGATGGGTCGGTTTTCTATACTGTCAACGATTCATGGCAGGTAGGCTTACAAGGCACCAACTTGCTGCAAGACGAAGTTGTGACGTCAAGTTTGGCTAATGATGGTCAAACCAGAGTTTTCCGTCACTCGTTCATCTATGATCGTCGCTTCACCTTGGTGGTTCGTGGACAGTTCTAAACTGACTCCATCGTAAGCAAGGAAGCCACTTCGAGTCGTCTTGAAGTGGCTTTTTCTTATTGCATATCCCGAGTTCAATAGCATCCTGCCATTGTCGGGTAATGCAGCAATGGCTATTGCTTGTTTCTTGCACTATTGTTAATACATTCATATGCATAAAGATAAAGACTCGATTCGAAGAATTGCCATCGTCGGTGGTGGTACAGCTGGCTGGATGACGGCCGCAGCACTGGCTAAGTTGTTTGAGCATTCAGACTGCCAAATACAGTTAATCGAATCCGAGCAAATAGGCACGGTTGGCGTAGGCGAAGCGACACTGCCTCATCTGCGATTCTTTAATCAGCGCTTAGGTATTGATGAGCCAGAGTTTATGAAGGCGGTTAATGCGACCTATAAGCTGGGCATCGAATTCGTTAATTGGGGGCAGCTAGGCGACGCCTATATTCACCCATTTGGTGACTTCGGCAGTCCGATAAATGGCATTCCTTTTCACCAATATTGGATGCAGGCGCAGCAACAGGGTAGTAACACGCCTATCGGCGACTACTCATTACCTGTCGAAATGTGCAAACGTAATAAGTTTATGTTCCCAGCACAGGATCGATCACTACTTTCTACCTATTCATTTGCTTACCATATCGACGCTAGCCTCTATGCTAAATATCTTCGCGGGTACAGCGAGGCGCTTGGTCTTGTAAGGCATGAAGGCAAAGTAATTAAGGTAAATCAGAATTCAGCCAGCGGTTTCATCGAATCGCTTGATATCGATTCAGGGCAGAACATAGAGGCTGATCTGTTTATTGATTGCTCCGGCTTTCGCGGCCTGTTAATCGAGCAAACACTTGAAACGGGGTACCAACATTGGAATCACTGGTTGCCATGTGATCGAGCGATCGCTATTCCGTGTGAATCTACCTCAGAACCATTGCCCTATACCCGAGCCACAGCCGATAAAGCGGGTTGGCGCTGGCGTATTCCATTGCAGCATCGAGTTGGCAATGGCCATGTCTATTGCTCTGACTTCATTAGTGATGATGAGGCGCTCGATAGCTTACTTTCTGGTCTTGATGGTAAGCCATTAGCGGAGCCAAACTTTCTTCGCTTTAATACTGGCCGGCGTAACAAAATGTGGAATAAAAATGTCGTTGCGATTGGACTTTCGGCCGGTTTCTTAGAGCCGCTAGAATCAACTGGAATTCATTTAATTCAGCTTGGTATTATGAAACTGATGGAGTTCTTTCCTAATCGTCAAATAGCGTCGGCTTACACTGATGAGTTTAATCGAGTAATGACGATGGAAGTCGAGCGCATCAAAGACTTTCTGGTTCTTCATTACAACGCCACAGAGCGTAATGATTCTGAATTCTGGAAATACGTTAGCAACATGAATCTACCTGACGATCTGCAACATAAGATGGATTTATTTAAGACCACTGGGCGTGTCGTCAAATATCAAGAGGGGCTTTTCTTGGAACCAAGCTGGGTGGCCGTTTATCTAGGTCAACGAGTTCAACCTAGTAATATTGATGCTCGAGTTAGCACCTATTCTCAAGCGCAAATCGAGTCAGTTTTGAGCCGTTTTAAGATGGGGGTCGATGCAGCAGTGAGCGAAATGCCGAGTCACTTAGATGCCCTCAGTAACGTCGCTCAGAACAACAATGATGGATGGAAAAACGCCTCAATGAGCTTGTACGGCGACTAACTATGAATAAGCCTATACAAAGCATTGTGGTTGTTGGCACGGACCTTCACGCCTGGACTATCGCCTTAGGGTTAATAGTGGAATTGGGGCATAAAGGTGTCTCAATCAAGGTTGTTGGCCGGCCTCAAGACGAACGCCAAGGAGTGCTTTCGCTTGATAGCTCGGCACATTCTTTTCATCAACGATTAGGGCTTAAAGAAGCCAGCTTGATATCAACTATGGGTGGCTCATATCGTTATGGGATTAAACTTAGTAATCAAAGCAGCCACTCTAGCGAGCGTATATTTAGCTATTCGGCTACTGGAGAAATGCTTAATCGTGTCGATTTTCACCAGTATCTAAGCCGTTTAAATCTAAGCCGTTTGAGATTGTTAGCTAAGGAGGCTGATCTTGAGCAGTATTCATTAACCGCTCAAGCGGCGCTTGAAGGTAAATTTAGTCATCCGGCGGCCGACTCAAAGCTAGCCAAAATCGACTACAATTTGCAGTTTGATCGACGGCGATATCTATCGTTATTAAAGAACGCCGCGATGAATCATGGCGTCTCTTTGATTGAGCATGATGTGGTTGCCGCCAAGCAGTCTGATGACGGCGCAATTAGTCGTCTTGATTTAACTTCCGGCGACTCAATTTTGACTGATTTTGTTTTTGATTGTAGTGGGTTTATCTTCGACCAAGTATTGAATATTCAACATGAGTCATTTGCCGACACCGTGAGATTTAATCGCTGCCTGAGTTGGAGCGCGTCTTGTGGTGAAGCAACATCGCTACTCAATGGCGTTAAAGGGCTTCAACACGGATGCCTAGTTACTCAGTCGTTACCCGGGCGTATGGCTTACACCTTGAACTACCACGACCAACAACTCACTGATAAGCAAGCATTAGAGATGGCTAGCGGCCTTAGCCAAGATCTAAGCCCAGAACAATTTGAATTCGGCGACCTTAAGGCGCACATGCGTGTGCAGCATTGGGTGGCTAATGCTGTTGCTATTGGCTCGGTTGCAGGGAGCTCGGGTAACTTCATTTTTAGTGAGCTGTTTCATACGCAAACGGCGCTAGCTCGTTGGTTGGATTTGTATCCGAACCAAGAGATTAACCCGCATTTGTCTGCCCAATATAATAACTCTACTGCCACTGAATATCGGCGAGTGTTGGACGTACATGGCCTGTTACTAAGCATTGTTGATAACAATATAGCTCTACCAGCAACATTAGAGCATCGAATACAATTGTTTGCAGCGACGGGCAATGTCGCCTTTTATGAAGAAGATGTCTTCGACCGCCATCAATGGGTCAATCTATTGATGGCCTGTGGTATTTGGCCACAACGCTGTGATGTGATGCTGTCAGATCATAGCGCACAAACAATTAGTGAGTTGCTGGCCGCTGTGAAAAGCGATAACCAAGCGCTGATTGCGAGCATGCCTTCTTTGGACGCATTGCTGGCTGCGATTCGCCAAGCCGCGTAACTTTTATATCGTACTAAGCTATTTCCCTTAACCATTGACCTTAACTATTGAAGAGAACTCTTACGTGGATAATCGAATAACAAAAGTTGTCATTCTAGGGGGCGGTACCGCCGGCTGGATGTCAGCGGCCGCCTTGTCAAAAGTATTGATAAACGACTATTGTCAGGTCGAACTTGTAGAGTCGCAAGCGATTGGTACGGTCGGAGTCGGTGAAGCGACGATCCCGCAAATTCAAACATTTAATAAGATTCTCGGTATTGATGAAAATGAATTCATAAAAGCTACTCAGGCGACGTTTAAACTCGGTATTGAGTTTTGCGATTGGGGCAAACTTGGCGACTCGTATGTGCACCCGTTTGGTACCTTTGGGGTGCCAATTGAGTCACTCCCTTTTCATCATTACTGGTTAAAGATGCATAAAGAGGGGAAATTTGAATGCCTCGATGACTTCTCTCTTGCCTGCAAAGCGGCGAAACAAAACAAATTTACCCGGCCCTTGGATATACCGCAATCGCCGTTATCACAAATCGCTTATGCATTTCAGTTTGACGCCGGCCTTTATGCAAAATACTTGAGAAAATACGCTGAAGCTCGTGGTGTTAAGCGCACTGAGGGGAAAGTTTCTCAAGTGCATCAGCGTGCCGATGATGGATTTATCGAGTCGCTTGAGTTGCAAGATGGGAGCAAAATAGAAGGCGACTTATTCATTGATTGCTCGGGTTTCCGTGGTTTGCTAATCGAACAGACACTTAACACCGGCTATCAAGATTGGAGCCAATGGTTGCCCTGTGATCGTGCCGTTGCGGTGCCCTGCGCCAGCAATGGTGACCCTGAGCCCTATACTCGCTCGACCGCTCGAGCGGCGGGCTGGCAATGGCGAATCCCCTTGCAGCACCGAACAGGTAACGGGCACGTCTACAGTAGTAGTTTCATTAGCGATGATGATGCCGCCAAAACCTTATTAGATAATCTCGACGGAGAGCCGTTAGCGGAGCTGAATAAATTGAGATTTGCGACCGGTAGGCGGAATAAATTTTGGCATAAAAATGTGGTTGCTATTGGTTTGGCAAGCGGCTTTATCGAACCCTTAGAATCCACCAGTATCTACCTTATTCAAACCGCGGTCGCACGCCTGATCGGCCTATTTCCTGACCGTAGTTTTAGACAAGCCGACATCGATAAATTTAATCAGCAATCGACCAGTGAAATAGAAGCTATTCGAGATTTCATTATTCTTCACTATAAAGCCACACAGCGAGATGACACGCCTTTCTGGGAGTATTGTAAAAACATGTCTGTGCCGACTTCTCTGCAAGACCGTATGGAGTTGTTCAAGGGCAGTGGGCGCTTATATCGTGAGTCCGAAGAGCTATTCTCTGAGGACAGTTGGCTTGCCGTGATGTTTGGCCAAGGAATTGTGCCAAGATCTTACCACCCATTAGTCGATGCTTACGACGCGAATGGCTTGTATAAGTACTTATCAGGTGTGGCAGGCGTTATTAACCGATCGGTCGATTCAATGCCTAGCCATGCTGAATTTATTGATAAGCATTGTGCGGCAAATTCAAAGTAATATTTAAAGCAGCTCGAGTTTGCTTTAAACCCAGTCAGTTTAAAAGCAGTCAGTATGTAAATTAGTCTAACCATTGTCTGCTGCAAATCGTTATAATCGCAGAAAGAGACCTCAGCACAACTCGACGAACGGATCAAAATGTTCGTAATGCCTTCACTTTTCGTTGAAAAACTTGCCAATAGCTCGCTATTGGCTGCGTTTTCCGCCTCAATTGAAGATATTCCAAACACTTTTTATCTCATCCCTGAGTTATGCTGAGGCCTCAGAAATTCAATTTGACGAGGCCCCACTATGAACAAATATTCCATCGCTGACATATTCAAAGGCGCGGTTGCGACTGACCAACAGGTAACCCTTAAAGGTTGGGTTCGAACTCGTCGAACATCGAAGGCCGGGATCTCGTTTGTCGCCTTACATGATGGCTCCTGTTTTGATGCTATTCAGATAGTTGTCCCAGACACTCTCAGCAATTACGAAGAAGAAGTGTTAAGCCTTAGTGCCGGCTGCTCGGTCATCGCAACCGGAACCTTGGTTGAGTCTCAAGGCCAAGGTCAGTCTGTGGAAGTTCAGGCGACTAGCCTCGAAGTTGTGGGTTGGGTCGACGACCCTGAAAAGTACCCTATTGCTAAGAAAAGGCACACATTCGAGTATTTGCGCACACAAGCGCATTTGCGTCCTCGCACCAACGCGATTGGCGCGGTTACCCGTGTACGCAGCACCTTAGCCAATGCGATTCACAATTATTTTTATCAAGACGGTTTTCAATGGGTAAACACGCCAATCATCACCAATAGTGATTGTGAAGGCGCCGGTGAGCTGTTTCGCGTCTCCACGCTTGATATGGAAAACCTGCCGCGCACCGACAAAGGGCGGGTTGATTACGAGCAGGACTTCTTCGCTGGCGAGAGTTTCTTAACCGTCTCGGGTCAGCTAAACGTGGAGTCTTATTGTTTGGCTATGTCTAAGGTGTATACCTTTGGGCCAACCTTTCGTGCTGAAAACTCACATACTAGCCGTCATTTGGCCGAATTCTGGATGGTTGAGCCCGAGATTGCCTTTGCCGACTTAAACGACGATGCCGCTTTAGCTGAAGACTTTTTAAAGCACTGTATCAAAGCTGTGTTGACTGAACGCGCTGACGATATGGACTTCTTTCAGCAGCGGGTTGATAAAGGCGTGCTAGAGCGACTAAACGCGGTGGTTGATACCGATTTCGTTCATATGGACTATACCGATGCGATTGATATTTTACTCAACAGCGGTAAAAAGTTTGAGTACCCAGTAGAGTGGGGCGTTGATCTTGCCTCAGAACACGAGCGGTTTTTATCTGAAGAGCACATTAAGGGTCCAGTGATTCTAAAGAATTATCCGAAAGAGATTAAAGCCTTCTATATGCGCATGAATGACGACGAGAAAACCGTTGCCGCGATGGATGTATTGGTGCCGGGTATTGGCGAAATTATTGGTGGTAGCCAACGTGAAGAGCGGCTAGACATGCTAGATGCGCGTTTCCCTGACAAACAAACTGCCGAGCATTTATGGTGGTATCGAGAGCTGCGTCGTTATGGCACGGTGCCGCATGCAGGTTTCGGTTTGGGCTTCGAGCGTTTAATTAATTATGTTACCGGTATGGAGAACATTCGTGACGTAATCCCATTCCCTAGATCACCGGGGTCGGCTCAGTTTTAGTAAGCTGGGTTTAGCTATAAATCAGCTGGGGCATAGCGCAATGCGCTATTGCCCTTTGTACTGATCCGCTCGGTATTGGCTTGGCGTAGCGCCAACTAATTTCTTAAAGAAGGTGTTAAAGGTAGCTTTACTATTGAAACCGCAATCAGCCATCACCTCGATCATGGTTTTGGTCTTTTGCTCAGGGTCCGCTAATAACGACTTAGCTTCTTCAACGCGATAGTAGTTTACGAATTCGAAGAAATTTTGCTTAAAGTGTCGGTTGATCGTGTTTGATAAGACTCGCGGTGGCATCTCAAGCTTTCTGGCGAGTTGGTCAAGGGTCAGAATGTGCGCTAAGTAGGGCTTTTTTTCAAGCATGTAGGCAATAATTCTAGCGACTAACTTAGGGTCGATATCTGACTTTTCCTGTTGTTTACTTTGTTCCGCTTCTTGACGAGATTCAACGCCTTCAAAGAATAGTGAGTTACTTCTCAGGCTGAAGAAAATTAGTCCGCTGACTAAGATAAAGGTGGTGTAGTTGCCAGTCAGCCCGAGCAGTTCAAAGTCAATGTTGATCTGTAAATGCGCTTTCAAGATCAACGCGATGGAGACAAACACCGCCCACACCCTAACAGCAAGGAACGCGATCACTAAAAAATTTAACCAACCTAAGTTAATGTGATCAAGGTTCGAATAGCGATTGCGAATTTGCTGTCGACAATGACGTATGTCGATTAAGCACATGATGCCAAAAGCCACTCGCAGCGATTCTCGCACTAAGCCGCTTAGGTGTCTCAATATTGGTGCTTCTACGGTTTGATAGTCACGTAGAGCCAGATATTTGGTGGTGTGGTCTAAGCTGTAGAAAGTAAATATGGTGAAGATCAAATAGATGATCGCAGGGAGAATAAAGAGTAAATCTAGCTTTGACCATTGATAATTCTTGTACACCAATGAGCGTGTATACCAAAGTAATAGCGGTGCTTCTAACCAATAAGCCGTTTCAAATATTCGGTATAAATTCGGCGATGCATTTAGCGCTATAAGACGAAAACCATCACCGTAATTAATTAAGATATGCAGCGGTATGGCGGCTTGGGTAAGTAAGAAACCAATCAGAAAATAGTCACTTTTATGCCGTTCTTTTTTGACCATAAAGATCAGCAAAGCGAACAAAATGCTTTGGTAGATCGTCGCCAACAGTATGATGTCGTGCGTATTGAATATTAGGTCTTTCAAAGCTTTAGCACTGTGGCTGACGTTAAGGTTGGCTTAAACAGGCTTTCCAGTATAGCTGAACTTTATACAAACCAGACTGAGACTATTTTATCAATTTTAAGGAGTCTTAACCAATTTCAAAGAGTCGAAAACACTGGCGTCGATATAGCCACGGTTTTTATCACCGTTAATGGCCGGAATGTCGAAAGACCCGATGAAGTGTTGGCGGCCGTCCATTCCATCACTATCACAATAGGCAACCATGAAGCCCATTTCTTTGCCCTCTACCAGAGTTACCGGTTTGGCGGTGTTGTTTTGGTCTTTAAAGGTATCTGGGTAGACATCGAAACTGGCTTCCCAAATTATTGTGTTCGGCTTTTCAATGCTTCGTTTCCAAATGCTTGAGACATGATCATTCAGAAGTCGAGGCTTGCCTTGCGAGTTGTAATCGATAGCTTGATTGTCTAGCGAGAGGTGATAGGCAAAGGCGTTGTAGTTGTCGAGGTGGTTGCCGCCAGACTTATCTTCATCCAGAAATATTTCAAAGGTGTCGTCTTCCCAGTACAAGGCAAGTGGGTCGGCGTGAGTATCTATTAGCACATCGTCGGTGATTTCACCGAGCAAAAACAGTTTGCTTTTAGTCCAAACAATTTTGAAGCGGCCAGAGAAGTCATCGGCGCTTGGTTGAGTACCCAACGTTAGTTGGTCGATGGCTTGCCACTGCGCAGCAAGCCATGCAGGGTCGTTTGCTTGGCCATCGATTATTGGCGTTACCGGTGCGAAGGGCGCGTCGTAAGCGCTGCTGGCGAATGAAGCGCTAAGTGCAACTAGGCCAGCAAAAAGGGCGGTTTTAGACATAATGAACTCGGTCGGTTATGGTTTCTGAATTTGTGTTACACGGTTATCTGCTTTTTCGGCGACAGCAATCGCATCAGCAATAACAAGTTCTAGGCTTTGATTGATATCGATGCTAAGAATAGTTTCTTTTTTACTGGCAGATTCGAGGGTTTTATATTGGCTGTCGAGTAAATTAGCGTTCATGAAATGATCGGCTCGCGCATTGATTCTTTCGGCAATCAGTTGCTGATCTCCTTCGAGGTGAATAAACAGACTATCGAAAGGCAAATCTCGAATCTTTGCTCGGTGCGAGCGACGCAGACCCGAAAATGACATGACACAGCTTCGCCCAGATCTGGCTGATTGCTTTAAATGAGCCTGCAGCAAGGCAATCCAAGGCTCGCGCATAGCATCGCTAAGTGCTATGCCTTTTGCCATATGCTGTTTGTTTTCCTGCGGGTGGAAGTCGTCGGCTTCAACAAATTCAACTTTGAAGTGGGTCGCAAGTGCCTGCGCGACACTCGATTTGCCGCATCCGCTTACTCCCATTACGACGATTAGTTTTTGTTTTTCATTCATGGATTTAATTTACTTGCCTATCGGTTGCTCAGATAAACAATCACCATAACCTGTTTTCCAGCTTCAATGTTTTCAATTACGTTACCCGCCAGCCTTTTTCCATCGACTTCAATTAACGTTGTGCTCTGAGTCGCGTCATCTGCAGAGTTGCGGAGCATAGAAATGATAAACCTAGCGCCTCTAAAGTCACGCGTTATCTTAGCGCTTGGCCAATCGCTTGGAAGCTGCGGAGCGATCTTCAGGCCTTTAGCGCAACCTTGTACGCCAAATAGACCATCGATTAAGCAGCGATAGAACCAATGTGCCGTGCCGGTATTGAAAAGTTGGCTGGAGCGGCCGGCGGTACGATCGAACTGTCGGTAAGCGCCGCGATAGTAATTTGGAATGAACACCGGCAGTTGGCCGCGTTGTCGTATATCTGCTTGGTCTTGGCTTGGAAGCATTTGGCGCAGTAGTTTAAAAGCTCGATCAGCATGCTGTATTTGATAGAGCGCGTAGACGTAGAATGCCGAAGCGTGATTATAGACTGAGCCATTTTCAGCCACACCTGGCCATTTTTGCGTCACGCGGCCAATGTCTTCTCGCATTTTAGTATAGGCAGGCGCTAGCATTTCGACGCCGTATGGGGTTTCGAGCTGTTGCTCGATAGCGTCAATAAGCGAGGCCTGTTGTTTAACGCTGGCAGCGCCGCTTAAGATGGCCCACGATTGAGGGTTGAGAAAGATTCGGCCCTCGTGATCTTTGGCAATGCCAAATAGATCGCCGTCGTCGGTTATCCCTCGGCCATACCAGTTGTCACTCCAGATATGTTTGTTTACCGCGCGGTTGCAGGCTTGCGCATTCGCTCTGAATTCATCGACCTCGTTGCCGAGGTCGAGCGGCTGTTGTGAACCGGATGGCAGCAGTAAATCTAGTTGCTCGATTGCGTCAGCCCAAAGCTTGCTACCATAGGCAGTAGCCAAGGTTAGCCAGCCTGAAACGCCCTTACCTTTGTAGCCAACCATATTCATTGGGTCGTTCCAATCACCCTGCTCAATATAGTTTAGACCGCGCTCATCGCGCTTCTCGAACAACCAACGCATTGCCAAATTGATGTGCTCACGAACGCTCACGGCATCATCAGAATCGGCAAAGGCGACTATCTCATTCAATATTGAATAGTCATTGGTTTCGTCTAAATAGGCACTCAGGCATACCGGCAGCCAGACACAGTGGTCCATATGCGGAACCTGATTGATGTACTTAAGCTCGGCTTGGTCGCTTAATAATATGCCGTCAGGCATTGCTCCGCTGCTATTTTGTTGGCTGAGCGCGGTCAGAAATGCTCGCCGTGCTCGGTCTGGTTTTAAGTAAGCCATACCCATATTGTCTTGTAGATAGTTACGGGTTTGTGGGTCGGTACTTAAGCGATTAACATCGCCATGATAAAATACTTGACGCGCTAGCCAGTTGTTGACGAAGTCGTCTAAGTCTTTATCTGGTGTGCTAATTGTTAGCGGGCCAGGGGCTTGCTTTAGGTAATCTGCGTAGTCATCAATTGATCGATTGAAACCTCCGGGTTGAACAAAAAGCTGTTGCCGAATGGCCTCGATTTCTTCTTCATTGTTTGCCGGGCCAAAGGCAAATCTAAGCGTCTTACTATCACCAGCGGCCAATGTCAGCCGGTATTGGAGCGCGGCTGTTGGCGTTTCGTAGTGGGCACTGCTATTTGATAGATTCTCTGTTTCCAATGAACTTGGCGCATGCAAACCGCCTTCACCTTCAAATTGGCTCTGTCGCGTTTCCCAGGAGTTTGGTTTACTTTCGGCTAGCAAAAACGTCATGTCTTTGAGATCTTTATTTTTAAAATAGTCAGGGTACTTTTGGTAAGCCGTAACCGAACGGCAAACTATCGCTTGCAATGATTTATGATAGTCAGCGCTTTGACTCATCCAAGACATATACCCGACTGGAAAATAGGGTGTGACACTTAAGCTTTGTGTGTCGCTGCTGTGGTTAATAATGGTCGCCGACCAAAGCTCTAAGGGCCGGTCTTTGCTTAGGCTCAAGCTAAGCTGCAGGGTGATATCGTCTTTGCTGATCAGCCATGAAATTTGATGTTGTTCGGCGGTGAACTTAAAGCTATCTAGCGGCGAACGTACGGGTTCATACGGTGCCGAGAATAGCTGATTAGTGTGGTTGTTTTTTACGTAGAAGAAGCGACCAGGGTGGTGAGCATAATACTGTTGCTCGGGTTGCATAAAGGTTTGGCCTTCTATATTTGGTGCATGCGCGTACTTACTTGGTTCCGGTTGCATGAATTGCGCAGTAGCATATCCTCGACAACTCATTTGTATCATCATCGACGAATTCCAAAGAAATGCGGATGCTTGAGGCATCTCCGTTGGGCAATTCAAACTAAGAGTCTTGCCTTCTCGATGCAGCAATGGTCGGCTAGAATTATTCATGATATTGAAGTAGCAAGTTATTGGACTAGGAAGTTATTGGAGTAGTAAATAGCGCCGTTTGTCTATATTAGACTCGTGTATTACTTCGCTGATCTAGGTCAGACTGAATTTGTTCAAGCTGTTTGTTGCTTAAGTTATAGAACAATACAACGATTACGGCGATGCCAGCGAAGATGCCTGGCGCCGCGGTTTGTAAAAAATTGATTCCGTCTAAGGATGCACCACTTTGTGCTTGGTTTGCCGTATAGCCCAGATAAGCAAGCACGCCAAGCATTGCCGCTGAGCCCGCCGCGCTACCAAGTTTTTGAGCAAATGTGGCGGCGGCAAAGGTCATGGCGGTGGCACGATTGCCGGTGCGCCACTCGTTAAAATCAGCTGCGTCTGCGTACATTGACCATGTAACAGGTGATTTCGGGCCAAGTGCTAGGCTGATTAATATATTAAGTGTGAACATCGCCCAGAGCATGTCTTTTGGGACAAAATAAAACGCGATTGATAGCGTGCTAACAATCGTCATCAGGCCGATGAGTAACTTACGTTTATCAAATAGGCGCATCAACATCGGGGTCATAAAGCACCCAGCTAAATAGGCGATGAATTGCCAAAATACATAGCTGCCGATCAGGTCTTCGCGGCCAACGTAATATTTAAAGTAATAGAACGATGAGCCTCCTCGTAAGGTAATGGTGATCATTAGGATTAGAGCCAAGGCAAAAAGTACTAACCACGCTCGATTAGAAAGCAGCTCTCGAATATCTTCAATAGGCTTGGTTTTCTGTTTAGGCGAAGGTGCCACACGTTCCTTGGTGAGCCTGAAGGTGAGGTAAAAAATAATCGTCGCAAGCGTGCCGTAAACCGCAGCGGTAAGTTGCCAGCCGAGCTCGGCGTCAGATTTACCGAACAGCTTTATAAGATCAGGCGTGAATAGGCCTATCAACGCTGATGCGCCAAAGGCAAAGATAAAGCGCACACTGACTAATAAATTCCGCTCCTGAACATTGCCGGTAATCACGCCTGATAAAGAAGAGTAAGGGGTTGATAGAACCGTGTAAAAAACCATCATTAAGCTGTACGTTACAAATGCCCAAACCGCCTTAGCGCCGATACTGATGTCTGGCGTGGTAAATGCCAGTACGGTGGCGATTGCCATCGGAATGCTGCCCCAAATCAAATAGGGTCGAAATTTTCCGTGCTTGGTTTTTGTCCGGTCGGCGATAGCGCCCATTATCGGGTCGGTAAATGCGTCAATAATTTTTGCTGATGAGATTACTAATGTTGCGACAGCGGCACTTAGACCTAATGTATCTGTATAAAAAGCCGCTAGATAGGTACCGATTAGTGCCCAGTAAAAGTTGAAACCGGCATCACCAACTCCGTAGCCTAGTCGTTCAGTCCAACTTAGGGTTGCCAGTCGATGCTCATTCGGACCGCTAATGTTTTTTGAACTCATTGGCTTAGGTTTCCAGTGGGGGCATTTCTTATGCATTATTATTTTTCTTAAAACATTATAAGCCAAGCTCTAGAAAAATTAGCCTTTCACTCGTTCAACTTTCCTTAATACGCGTATTTGAACGTTCAAGTTTAGGTCTTAGCGTAAGCTTGGTCGCCAAGCGATGAAGTTCTTTCATATATTGATAACCGGAGCTGCTCTGTGCAGCTTTAAACAAGATCGTCTAATCGGTCGTTTAGAGAGTGTTTTCTAAGCACAAAACTCTAAGCGCAACTGTAAAGACGGCATTAAAGTTTTATTTTAGAACACTGTCGAAGGAGAAGTTAAACCACCCAAGCATTATTTTTTGGGTGTTTCTTACGCTAGCCGTTTTAGCTAATTCTTATCATAGGCGAGTTGATGTTTTCGACTCGAAATTCCACCCTTTCTATTTTGGGTGCTTGTATAGAAATGGTCGCCTGCCGAAACCTCCTCCTCCTCTCTCTTGGCGGGTGGCCTTTTTCTTTTATACTTTGATGTTTGGGGCTCTTATGCGAAAGAGCTTTAAACCTCTTAACAAAAATAAAACTTGTTTGGTACTTTTGTTCAGCATAAGGGCCAATAAGTAAAACAAAATAAAAAGAGACCATTCAGTCGTATGACCAGTAGATCAAAGAGTAAATTTCGCCCTCTATATAGCGTATTAATAGTTGTTTTAAGCATCACCATATCAGGATGTGTTCAACCGCAAGATGAGACGGCGTTGTTGACAAAGCCCTTAGTCGACACGCTCGATACTGAAATGAATTCTAAGGCGATGGATCCCCAGACAACGAATCCTCAGGCAACGAATCCAGAGCTATGGCCCGCGCGTGAGATAAGCCCGGCACGTGATCCGCTGATCGAACAGCGAGCGGCTAAAATTCTGCAAGCGATGTCTGTGCCGGAAAAAGTTGGCCAGATGATACAGCCAGAATTAAAATACATCACACCAGCTGAAGTTAAGAAATTTCATATTGGTTCGGTACTCAATGGTGGCGGCACAACACCAAATAATGATAAATTTGCCACCGTTCAAGACTGGGCTAATTTAGCCGAGCAGTTCTATCAAGCTTCAACCGATGAGTCTGATGGCAAGGTCGGCATACCCTTGATTTGGGGTTCCGACGCAGTTCACGGCAATAATAATGTATACGGCATGACCTTATTTCCGCATAACATTGGCTTGGGTGCCGCAGGTGATCCAGAGTTGCTATACCGTATCGGTCAGGTAACCGCACTTGAGGTCGCGGTCACTGGTGTTGACTGGACCTTTGGCCCAACCGTTGCGGTTGCTCGCGACGTGCGCTGGGGTAGAACTTACGAGTCGTATTCAGAAGATCCTAAAATTGTAAGCGATTACGCGCGTGAAATGGTTCGTGGCATACAAGGTGACGATGTAGCGCCGGGCATCTACAAGCCTAAAAACGTAGTCGCCACGGCTAAGCACTTTGTCGGCGATGGCGGCACCACACAGGGCATCGACCGAGGGGATACAGCGCTTAGCGAGCAAGAGTTAGTTAATATTCATGCGGCTGGCTATATCTCAGCATTAGACAGTAATGTTTTGACCACCATGGCGTCATTCAATAGCTGGAACGGTAAGAAATTACATGGCGATAAATACTTACTGACCGACATACTTAAAAAACGCATGGGTTTTGATGGGTTTGTGGTCAGCGATTGGAACGGGCACATGCAAGTGCCTGGTTGCACTGTCGAGCAATGTGCAGCGGCGATTAATGCCGGTATCGATTTGGTAATGGTGCCGAGCGATTGGAAGGAGATGTTGGCCAACACTATCAAGGCGGTCGACAGCGGCAAAATACCAATGTCGCGTATCGATGACGCGGTGACTCGAATATTGCGAGTCAAGTTACGAGCTGGTTTGTTTGATGCCGGTTCTGTGTTAGCGCGCGAGCATGTCGGAGATCTTTCTCTAGTAGGTCATGCTGACCATCGGGCTGTTGCCCGTGAGGCGGTGCGCAAGTCATTGGTGTTGTTGAAAAATAATGATGGACTGCTGCCGCTGCCTGCTAAATCTAATGTGCTGGTGGCGGGCGATGGTGCCAATAATATTGGCAAGCAGGCCGGCGGTTGGACCCTCTCATGGCAGGGAACTGGCAATAGCAACAAAGATTTCCCCGGTGCCACCAGTATTTGGGACGGCATTAAAGCGTCAGTTGAACAAGCTGGCGGCAAGGCTGTATTGAGTGAAGATGGTAGTTTTCAAGCAGGTGACTTTGCCTCTGGCAAGCCCGATGTTGCGATTGTGGTATATGGCGAAGAGCCCTATGCCGAGTGGCATGGCGACATTACCAGTATCGAATACCAATATGGCAGTAAGGTCAAAGACCTTGAACTATTACGTAATTTAAAGCAGCAAGGCATTGCCGTTGTGTCGGTATTTATTACCGGCCGACCATTGTTCACTAATCGAGAATTGAATGCCTCAGATGCGTTCGTGGTGGCGTGGCTTCCAGGGTCTGAAGGTAATGGCGTGGCACAAGTGATGATGCGCAACAAAGAGGGTGAGGTGCAGCATGATTTTCAAGGTAAGCTGTCGTTCAGCTGGCCGAAAAAAGTTACTCAAGCCGTTATCAATGTAGGCGATAGCGAATACGACCCACTATTTCCATATGGTTACGGTTTAAGCTATGCCGAACCTCAAAATGTCGCTAATAACTTGGATGAAAGTACTGAGCGCCTGGCAACAGATGCGTTAGAAGAGTCGTGGATGTTCGTCTCAAGAGAAATGAGCGATTATCAATTTAAACTGGCGGATGACGGTGCTGACCCGATAATTGTTAATGGTAACCGCGAAGTTAGTGCTGCGGATGAAAACCTACTACTCTTGTCGGTAGATAAAGTCGCTCAAGAAGACGCGCGTCGCCTAGCATGGAATGGTTCGCGTCCCGCAACCGTGTCGCTGGCGGCTAAGCACCCTCTAGACATGAGTCAGTATCTTGGCCAAAGTTCGGCCTTGTCGTTTTCCCTGAAAGTTGACGTGGCGCCGAAGGGCGATGTTTCTTTATCCATGCTGTGTGGCGATGATTGTGGTTCTTCATTTACGTTTACCGACTTATTGAAGAAAGCCAAGCTAGGCAAATACGTTGATTATAAGATTGGGCTGCAATGCTTTATGGAGAATGATGCGCAGTTTGATGCCGTGACCGACGCCTTTGTTATGAGATCTACTGACAGGCTTGATGTTGTGGTGGCTGATATTAAAATCATTGCCAACGTCGCGAAAGATGATTTATACGTCTGTGACTAGCGCCTCGGTTTTGAACGCCAATAGCTGATATGGAAATCCAGTAATTCAGTTGGAAAGCTAATAACTTAGGTAGAAGGCCAATAGCTTCGGCTGATGATCAGTGGTTCGAGTTGATCATCTCTGTTTTTCCTTAATTTTTCGATCTTTTGTCCATCATTCTTGACAATCGCTATTTTTACTCACCTATTAACAGCAGATAGGGGCGACAAGAGAAAAGACTTTTGTTTACAATGGCGCGATCGAAAATCACCACACACATCCCTGTTTGGTTGACGGGAAAATGCTGATTTGAGCATTTAGAGGTATGGTTCACGTTAATCGGCAAGTGGAGGAGAGACCATGAGCAAATTTCGCCCTGGCGTTGTATACGGCCAACAATTAATCGCAATTTATGAAGACGCTAAGGCTAATGGTTATGCCATGCCTGGGGTAAACGCTGTCGGCACCTCAACAGTCAACGCTATTATGGAGACCGCTGCTAAGGTTGAATCGCCGGTCATTGTTCAGCTATCGTTTGGAGGAGGTCAGTTTTACGCTGGCAAAACCCTGCCCAATGATAATTTTGAGGCATCGGCTGCTGGCTGTATTTCAGCCGCGTTGCATGTTCATCAAGTGGCCGAAATGTACGCTGTGCCGGTGATTTTACATACCGATCATTGTTCTTTAAAAAACATCGAATGGATAGACCGCCTGCTCGACTACCAAGAAGATTATTACCAGCGTTATGGCAAGCCGCTGTTTAGCTCTCACATGCTCGATTTATCTGAAGAGCCGATCGAAGAAAATATCGATATCTGCGCTAAATACCTCGAGCGCATGAGCAAAATAGAAATTGGTTTGGAAATCGAGTTAGGTATTACCGGCGGTGAAGAAGACGGTGTAGACAACAGCGATGTTGACGTGAGTAAACTCTACACGCACCCTTCCGAGGTCTTTTATGCGTATCAACGTTTGTCTAAAATTGACCCTAATTTTACTATCGCCGCAGCGTTTGGCAATGTTCACGGAGTATACAAACCAGGCAATGTGAAGTTGTCGGTTGAGATATTGAAGAATTCTCAAAATTACGTCGCTGATCAGATTGATAAAACTGGCACTAAACCCGTGAGTTTTGTTTTTCATGGAGGCTCAGGTTCATCACAGGATGACATTAGAAAGTCGATTGATTATGGCGTTATCAAAATGAATCTGGACACGGACATGCAATGGGCGTTTAGCGCTGGGGTTCGAGATTACTATAAGCAATACAAGGACTACGTTGAAACTCAAATTGGTAATCCCGACGGCGATGACTTGCCGAATAAGAAGTATTACGACCCTCGTAAGGTGCTTCGGCAAGCTGAGGAATACTTTGTTACTCGGCTCGAAGAATCGTTTGCAGACTTGAATTGCATTGGACGCAACAAATAGATCATTGTAATAACGAGACCTTAGTCCAATACAATATTCAATTGTTTGTGTTCATACTGCTTTTGTCTAGTAACTATTTTAGGCGCTTAAGCTCTATCTGTAAATTGATGGACTTATGTGCTTAATATGTATGATATCAAGCATTTAACGGACTAAGTTGCAGTAACTTAGCTGAAATCGCTGCTAATTTATTCGAAGCTAGGTAGAATGCCCTCAAGTAACTGTAGCTATCGGCATAGATGTGGTTGACAAAAGTCTCGAAACCTAGCGGTGACGAGGATTGTCAATTGTATACAGCTGTTAAATCGTTGCTTGACAATTTGAGTTTAGGGTGCATAGCTTGCTATAGTCACCACAGATTATAGTTCGAAGGTGCGGGCTTTACACTTTTGAAATTTGATTGGCGGTGGCGGTAGTTTCTGCCAAGTCGTAGGGTTGAAAGTCCATTACAAGTAGTTCCTTTGTAAGTCATTGTTCTGAGTGGGTTGTTCCGAGAATGTTGATGAGGTGGGTCTGGCTTTAACGCAGTAAGTAGGCCTTGTAAAATTTTGTGCAGATAGATCGACGCTGTTTTATATTGAATCAAGCGTCAACATATGAATCTCTCGGAGTCTGAGAGTGGACTAATTGCAGTCTAACGAGTGATTACTGATCCACAGTAGCGCTCGAGGTGAATGTCGCAAATAGCGATGGGTTGAGTTCTAATGATGAACAGAAATGTTGGCATAGTTGCCAAGAAAGTTGAAGCGCGCGTTTCAGTGACGGCTTCCACAACAGTTGTAAAAGACATGACGTTTAATAGCCGATGCATGGCCTTGGCTCGTAAATCGCTAGTGCTGGGTATGCTTAGCGTGTTCTCGCACTCAAGCTTTGCGGTTGAAGAGTTTTTCATCCCATTGCCGGAAGATCATACGCTGAACTTTCTAAATGGCATTAGCTCCGATGCGTCTTGTAACGGTGCTTTCGGCAGTGCCGACCCGGTTGATCAAATGTTCACGGTGACCGATTTCGTTGTGCGCGTCGACAACACAATTATTGTGATCGACCATTGGGAGGCCGATGGCGGCGGTGCGGCATTCGAATACGAGGCAAACATCGCCGGAATCGCGGATGGCTCGGTTCTGCCTACCAACAGTTCAACGCGAATTTACGGTGATGGTAACTTAGCGAATGGCGCTGCACCTGGAGTAACCACTAATGCTGGCGATGTTCTGCTTCAGGGCCAAGTTATTGTATTTGAAGAGAGAATAGAAACAGCCACACAATTAGGCGATGTTGAAGTTACTGGTGCAGCAACCAGCGCCACTAATGCGGGTGCCCCCGCAGGCACTCGTACTCGGGATGGCCTAGATGGCGGTGACCGAGTCTTTGCCACCGAAACAATTAATTTAACCCGTTCGCAGTGGTCTGGAGCATTCGGAGTGGCCCCTGGCAATCCCGCCGGTGATATACCCGGGCCGGGTACGTTGTTTGCTGGCGCTTTCGAGTTGTTCCCTCTATCCCAGTGGGGAAATGGTTTTACCTTGCCGGCCGGTGAAGATAACGCCGTCGGTCCTAATCCGAGAATCGAATTCGAGTGGACTGGTGTCACGGTTATGGCCGCCAACGATGGCACAATTGTGTCAATAGACGCTAATGCTGATGGCGATTTTGCTGACCCTGACGATGTTAATGCGCAGACGATTAATCGCGGCGAAACGATCGAAGTTCGCGGTCGTAATAATACTGGTGGGCAAACCACTGGCGGCATGAATCAGGGCGCGCGTATTTTTAGCTCGGACATCGTTCAGTCCAATATTATTACAGGTCAGGAATGCAGTAACTACGCGTCACGCTGGTTTACCTTATTTCCGGATGCCCTACTCGGTAGGAACTATTATGAGCCCGTATCGACGCCAGTCGGAGATGATACGGCGATTATTTTGTATAACCCGTCGCCCGCTCAATTAACGATTAATTTCGAAACAACGGCCGGTCTTCAGACTCCGATCGTTGTGCCGGCATTTAGCTCGGTAACTCAATTTATCCCTGATGATTCTGGTGCGCGCTTTTTTACCGGTTCAAATGCTACTTTTGGCGCATTTACAGTGGTAGATGAGAGCGCCACCGCACATGACTGGGGCCACGCG
>JAFMHC010000246.1 GCA_017854775.1 Gammaproteobacteria bacterium
AAGATACGTAAGTCACCGCGAATTTGAGCCGCGATATCACATAGCACGATGCCATCAATGATCCCAAACGGGTGATTTGCTAAAAAGATTATCGGCCCATCAATATCAATATCGATAGGCCGAATGCCGCGATGATTTACCCGAATTTTACCCGCCGAAATCGCATCACCAAAAAAACTTTCTATCGCGAAAGGGCGATCTTTTAGGCGTCTATAAACCGACTCAAGCTTATCTCTACCTGTGGCAAGTTCAAGGCCATTAATAACAAGCTTACGTAAGCGTCCATCGTCTGGCTGCACATACGATAAGCGCGGACGTTCAACCAAATAATCAGAAAATTGTGGGTCAAGCTCTGGCATAGTCATAATAAATTCACCTGGTCAGTCGAAACTTAGTCAGTTATGCCGTGCGCCAAAAACATAAATGCATACTCTTCAGCGTAATCTTTTAAACGACCGTAACGGCCACTATTTGAGAAATGCCCAGCGCCCATATTGATCCGCATAAGCAACAGATTATCGTCGGTTTTAAGTTCACGCATACGCGCCGTCCATTTTGCCGGCTCCCAATAGGTAACTCGGGGGTCATTAAGACCACCACTTACGAACATTGGCGGGTAAACCCGCTTAGCGATATTATCATACGGTGAATAGCCCGCGATTAAATCATAATCTTCGGCGCTTTCGATCGGATTACCCCATTCCATCCACTCAGGTGGCGTTAATGGCAATGTGGCATCGAGCATGGTATTTAGCACATCGACGAAAGGCACGCCCAAATTAACTGAGCGCCATAACTCAGGGGCTTGAATCACTGCCGCGCCCATCAATTCGCCACCGGCACTTCGACCGGAAATTGAGATATTGCCAGCGGCAACGTATTTTTCGTCAACTAGGTAACGAGCTACATCGACAAAGTCATTAAACGCATTGCTGCGCTTTTTAAGTTTGCCGTCTAAATACCAGTTGTAGCCCATCATAGCGCCGCCTCGCACATGGGCGATAGCGTAAACAAAGCCCCGATCGAGTGCGCTCAATCGACCACTGGAAAAGCCAGGTTCAATCGTTGCCGCATAGGCCCCGTATCCATACAGCCACATTGGTTGGCTAGCATCTTGCTTCAAGCCTTTTTTGTAAACTAACGATACTGGCACTTGAACACCGTCACGCGCGGTGGCCATCACTCGCTTAGTTTCATATTGAGATTTATCGTACCCCGATGGTATTTTTTGAACCTTTCGAACGGTTAACTGTTTTTTCGCTAGATCGTAGTCATAGACCGTGTCAGGTGTGATCATTGACCCGTATGAGAGGCGCACAAAGTCTTGGCTAAATTCCACATTGACACCAAGGTCTGCGGTAAACAATGCCTCAGGAAACACGACTTCATGGCTCTCACCTGTGTAGCTGCGAATATGGATTTTTTCTAACCCAATATCTCGAGACCTGATCAGCATAAAATCCTTGAAAGTTTGCATGCCAAGCAAATAGGAATCATCAGAGCCTTCTATCAATGTCTTCCAGTTTTTCTTAGCGGGGCTTTCATCGCTAACCGTTACTAAGCGAAAGTTTTTATGTGTGTCGTTTGCCATGATGTAAAACTCACCATGCGCGTGATCAATTCGCTGCGTGAAGCCTTCATCGCGGCTCACTAGCTGAATCAACTCTCCTTTAAAGTCAGCGCTTAGTGCATAACTCTCTTGAACTTCGCCTTGAGACGAAACGATCACCATAAAGTCTTCGCTGCTGGTCTTATCAAAACCTATAAAGAAGCCATCGTCGTCTTCATGATAAACAGTTCTATCACTGCTCTGTTCGGCCCCCATTGTGTGCACTTTAAGGTTTTTAGAATGCCAGCGATCTTGCTCTAGCAACGCGTACATCAGTTCCTTACCGTCAGAACTGAATGCTATCTCGCCTTGCACATCATTAAGCACATCGGCGAGATAGTCACCGCTCTGCAGGTCTTTTATCTTAACTTGGTAGCGTTCATCGCCAGCGGTATCAAACGAATACGCTAGGTAGCGATTATCTGGGCTTATATCCCAATCGCCAATAACAAAATAGTCAGCACCGTCTGCAAGGGCTGTTTCATCTAAGAAAATGCCTTCTTCGCCGCTTGCTAGGTTTTTACGGCTGCGTGTTCGATACTCCTCACCAGGGCGAAAAAACCAACTATATTCATACCCATTGGAAATGTACGGCACCGAGGTTTCCTCTTCATCAGTGCGCGCTTTAAATTCGTCGAAGATAGTATCGGCAAAGGCTTTATTAGGTTTCAGAAACTCTTGATAGTAAGCATTCTCTTGCTCCAAGTATTTGATGATTTCTGGGTCATTAACCACTGGATAGCCTTGATCTTTGAGCCAGTGATAATCGTCGGTTAAGGTACGTTGGTGGTGCTTTTCGCTGAACGGTACTTTAGTTGCTACAGGTTCAGCAATATCAAGTTGTTTTAGGCGCACAAATACAGGTTCAGACATAAGCATTTCAGAATTAATGGGAGCTTCAGGGATTTTGGTTGTTTGAGGATTGTTGGTTGTTTGAGAGTCGGTTTGGGAACAAGCGGCTAATACCAGTGGTAAAATTAGCAACAGAATAGATAAGCGCATATCACGGGCCCGTTTATAAGCAATGGCAAAAGAATAGGTTTTCGCAGCGGGAAAGTAAATCACTGGGGTAAAAAAAAACCGGAGCCACTCTCGTGGCCCCGGCTCTGATTTGAACATATCTTTACTATCTGCTAATTACAAACAGCCCCAGTTACTTCTACTGAAGATGTAGAGCCGCCATGCGTACCCTGAAAGCCAAAAACAACTGTATCTCCAGGCTCGATTAACGCGTTCCAATCTATGTTACTCGCAGTGTATGGCCCAACACCCGTGATCGTACTATTCCAGCCATTGCTAACGGCACTACCATCGGTATAGTTCCAAGAGACCTGCCAGCCATTAATCGCAGCAGTACCTCGGTTCATGATGCGAATTTCGGCGACAAAACCAGAATTCCATGAATTTGAAATAACGTATTCACAGCTTGACTCGCCACCTCCGGTAGTTGGATCGTTCACGGTAATGGTCTTGGTCTCAGTACTACTTAACTCACCATCACTAACTGTTAATGCAACCTGATAATTCCCCGCTGATGCATAGCTATGAGACGGGCTAACAACACTGGCAATTGTATTATCACCAAACGACCAACTATAGCTCAACGGGTCTGGGCCGTTATCTGGGTCGCTTGATGCGCTTCCATCAAATGCAACAGCAAGGTTAGTCGGGGTGTAACTAAATGTCGCCGTTGGAGCTTGATTAGTTCCTCCGCCTATAGAATTAACGGCAATACTAACTATTGCGGCACTGGACGGCGCACCATCGTTATCGGTCACCGTAAACGTGAAACTGTCACTACCAGAAAAGCCAGTATTAGGCGTATACAGCCTATTGGACCCTGAGCCAGTTAGCGTTCCGCTATTAGGACTTGCGGTAATATTGTAGTTCGCAACACTGCCATCACTATCACTGCCTGACAAGGTCACAGCCACTGATGAATCTTGATCAACACTTATGCTTTGTGGGTTCGCAGTCGGTGCGTTATTCGGGTTTCCGTTACCACCACCATCAAAACTCACATCCATACAGCCGTGAAATCGCTCGAAGGTAAAAAAGTTTCTGCCCCATTCTCCGTAAACCACGTGTCGACCGGTACGCTCTGGTAATACACATGACGTTTTAAAGGTTGCAGCAGCTCTATTTGGAACTACAGCCGGATTTGCGTTGGGGTTTTTATCGTCGTAGGTTTGCTTACAAAACGGAGCGGCTTCAAAGTCATCCCACGTAAGCGGTGTACCTATTTGAAAGTTAAAATTTGGCTTAGTGATGTAATAAACGAACTCCTCGGTATCGTCAAAATGAGGCCCCCATTGTATGTCCCAGGTAATATCTAACGCACCTGAGCTAACGTCCGTAGTGGGCCAATCAAGTGCTAAGTCCCATGGCGTGGTATTGCCATTGTTATAATTATCCCACGTTTCGCTATTAAAACCACAGACGTTAGTTGGCAGCGGCGTTACACCCTGACGGCCAACATCGTGGGTTAGCACGCTCATAAATTGGTAGCCGCCTTGATTATCAACCGCAAATGCGTCAATACAGGCCGGAATTGTAGCATTGTGAGGCTTCTGATCTTCTGGCAAACCACAGACAGCGTTTCGAGCCGGCGGGTTCAACATCAAGCCATGCCCGTATGAGGCTCCGCTAAACAAAGTGGTTAAAAGAGCGGTCGAAATGACCAGCAGTTTACTTCTTATTATATTTTTCATCGCATTCTCCTGAGAGGTGTAGAGTGGTCCGACGCGCTCTGTTGAGCGTGACGGCTGCCCAGAACTATAGACACAGTCAAATGCGAACTTCACGATCTCTTGTCACTGAAAGACCAATATCAGATCCGATCACTACTCGCACAGTTAATGATCAAGGTCGCGCAACATACACACTTGGATAATATCTATCTACCCAAGAGAATTATAAGGCAATCGTTTACCAAATTACATACTTAATAGACATATATCCATTTAATTTAAACTAAGGTTTTTGGCAGCTTGTGCAATAGAATGTATTTCGCTGACTGATCACTTTCGATTTAATCGCTGAACCACATTGGTAGCAGGGCTCTCCGGCACGACCGTAAACGTGCAACTGCTGAGCAAAGTATCCGGGCTTGCCGTCGGCCTGAGTAAAATCATTAAGGGTAGTGCCACCGGCGCGAATCGCTTTAGATAAAACCGCGATAATTTCGTTAAAGAGCGCTTGATAACGCGTTCGAGAAATCCTTTTTGCCGCAATAGTGGGGCGAATACCGGCATTAAAAAGAGACTCGCTAGCATAAATATTACCAACACCGACAACCACTTTATTATCCATGATAAAGCTCTTGATCGCCTGAGATTTGCCACGTGATAGCTTAAATAAACGTTCGGCATTAAACGCATCGCTCAGCGGTTCAGGGCCAAGGTTTACTAAAAGCTTATGCTGGTGAATTGGTTCGCTTATCAATAAGCAGCAACCAAATCGTCGAGGGTCGTTTAGCCGCACCACTTTGTGCCCGCCAAACTCAAGATCAAGATGATCATGTTTAGTCGCCGCCTCGGTTACGTCAAGCACTTTTAAACTGCCAGACATGCCTAGGTGCAGTAGAATGCAGCCCTTATCGGTATGCATCAAAATGTATTTAGCGCGACGCTCGAGTCGATTAATCCTTTGTCCGACTAAGGCCTTTAACTCTAGAGTTGGTATTGGCCAACGCATAGACGAGTTGCGAACCACCACATCGGTTAGAATTTGACCATCGACATAAGGCTCTATGCCTCTCAGCGTGGTTTCTACTTCAGGAAGCTCTGGCATCGATCGCTGAGTCTGACCAAGTTGCTAAGTCCGAAAAGGCCGAAAAGTCGTTAAGGCATGCTTCTCTGAGGCTAAGAGTGTGTGTAAGGCGCATTGGTTTGCGGTTAAGTTCTCTCAATCGGCACAAGTTCGCTTTCAGCCACCTCGCCGTCACTGCTTAGACGGCTACCATTGACACTAGCAAGGTTGCTCATGCCACTACGGTAGAGCTGCAAAGCCTTGCCGCTATCATTGCTAGCTTCATAAGCTTGACCTAATAGTGAATAGGCTTTTGGCAATTGCCCTAACTCAATCGCTCGTTGTAGATATTCTTTGGCCTTGTCCAACTCACTCTGTTGCAAAGAAAATTGACCAGCCGCTAGATTTAACTCAGCGCTTTCAGGCCTTGCCATCAACCAACCTTCAACGACACGTAGCAGCTTGGCTGGTTTGCCTGTGTCTAAGGTGCCGTAAAGACGAACTAATGCGTCGCTCCACTGATTTTTTAAAGTGGCTCGAATTAATTTCTCTGCGGCGACATCATCACCATTTTCAGTTAAGTCAGCCGCATAAAGTAAAATATTATCGACACGTTTACGCTGATTGCGCGGCAATAAATTCCACGCAGCTCCAACATCATCGGCATCGCTTAAGGTCGACGAATAGGCTTGGTTGGCGATATCATCTAACACGTCCTCTGGTAAAGCTGACTGCTTACGTGCAGCACCGAGTAGCTCATTTGCCTTAACCCATTGACCCGTATGTTGATAAATTTGCAACAACATGGCGGTGTATTGAGCATTCTTGTGTCCGATATCTTGAATGTCTAGTAAGGTGGCTTCAGCTTGCTCGTATTGACCTGCAGACTGATGCAGCCGCGCTTTAATCAAACCAATTGCCAGACGCTCTTTAGGTGCCGCTTTGAACGCAGCGTTCAAGTAATCATCACGTTGAGCCAAACGACCTTGCTCTTGGGCGGCTTGCGCTGCGGCCAAATAGTTCACATAAGGAATACTGCTGGAATCTGATTTAGTTGTTAGGCTTTTTTCAGCACTTCGCCAGTCGCCTTTGATCAGCGATAAGTACCCCGCACCAAGCGCTTGAGTAGCACGTTTTTTGTTGCTGCGAAGACG
>JAFMHC010000247.1:0-2732 GCA_017854775.1 Gammaproteobacteria bacterium
TAAGCTTCTTCTAGATTAGCTTTACACTGCTCGTTTTTGTACCTATTTTATTATTTACTTTAACGCGATCCAACTGAGTGATGTTATGCGTAATGATTTTGCCTGCTTCAAGCGCAGCTGCGGTGGCGACGTTTAGCGCGCCAGCCAATAAGTTGGATTCCATTGAGAAGTCCCAGAGATTAAGTTGTAAAGAACAGCGCGCATTGTAACGCTCTGAGCAACACAATAAAAGATCTAGAGTGTGTTCTATTTAACCTTCCGGTGACGCTTCAAAGCTTTTTACATGTTTCGTCGTTAGCTTATGCGTTAGAATGCAAAGAATAGCGCTTTGCGCCAAATTTAACATCTAATATTAAGTCAATTATGAGCGCTGTTTTAGCAACCAATCATCAACCGAATAAGCTGTCCTCATTGGGGCAGATTCGCATAGTGCTGGTTGAGCCGACGCACCCAGGAAATATTGGGTCTGTGGCGCGTGCCATGAAAACGATGGGCTTATCGCGTTTAGTGTTAGTCAACCCTAAGAAATTCCCTCATTCCGAGGCTAGCAAATTGGCAGCGGGGGCTGAGAGTGTTTTGCTCAATGCTGAGGTGGTGCAAACCACCAGCGAGGCCATTGGCGATTGCACCATGGTGCTGGGAACCTCGGTACGAGATCGTGAAGTAAGCTGGCCAACCTTTAGCCCACGCAAAACGGCGGCTAATGTTGATCAGCACCTGAGTCATGCAGGCCATCAGGTAGCTATCCTGTTTGGGCGCGAGAGTAGCGGTTTGACCAATGCCGAATTGGACTTGTGTCAATCTCAGATCAGAATTTCGGCTAATGAAGAGTACAGTTCTCTGAATCTGGCAAGCGCGGTACAAATCATAGCCTATGAATTAAGAATGAAATTATTAGGCTGCGACGAGGGTCATAGAGTCAGTGGTGATGATTTTGAGCCCGAAGATCATCAGGTTGCTAATGCTTCTCTTAGTTCCAAAGTCTCTATTAGTTCTAAGGCTTCTAAGGAGCGTGAGGTCATTGCAACCAATGTGCAGCAAAGTGGTCATATGGAGCACTTGCAAAAAACATTAGAGGCATTAGATTTTATAAGAGCTAAGCCGCCAACGGTGTTGATGAGAAAGTTGACGCGCCTCTACGGTAAGGCCAATTTAACGGTTGAAGAAATACAAATATTGCGCGGCATATTATCCGCCGTCGAATCAAAAATAGCCTCGCTAGAGACAAGCGCTACCGAGGACGAGTAATTAATTATGTTTGCACGAATAAAAGAAGACATAGCAGTGGTGTTCGAACGGGATCCTGCGGCTAGGCATACGCTAGAGATATTGACTACGTATCCTGGGGTGCATGCGATACTATTTCATCGTTTGGCGAGCGCCTGTTGGCGCGTTGGCTTAAAGTGGCTTGCCCGCTTTATAGCGCATTTTGCGCGTTGGATTACTGGCATAGAAATTCATCCTGGCGCTACTATCGGGAAGCGTTTCTTCATTGACCACGGAATGGGTGTGGTGATTGGGGAAACCGCTGAAATTGGCGATGATTGTACGCTTTATCACGGCGTAACCCTTGGCGGAACAAGCTGGAATAAAGGCAAGCGTCATCCAACCCTCGGTAATAATGTAGTGATCGGCGCAGGAGCAAAAGTATTAGGCCCGATTAGCGTAGGTGACAATGCTCGAATCGGTTCAAACTCCGTGGTAGTTAAAAGCGTTGAAAGTGGATCAACGATGGTAGGCATGCCTGCCCATGCGGTTGGTTCAGCGGAATACGATAGAGTTAACGGCCGCTTTGATGCCTATGGACACCAAGCGTCGGTCGACGACCCTGTAGCGGTTGCCATTCATGGTTTATGTGAGCAATTAAAGGTCATGGGGCGATATAATCGCCAGTTGGCAGCAAAATTGGAAGGCTCAGGCATTGACGTTTCCGATATTTTGCCGCCAAAAGTAGATACCGATTGCCTTAAATTAGAGCCGAGCAAGAAACTTGATAATTTGAAAAGCAGCGCCAACCAAGTGAACTAGTGTTCATAAATACTTGATTTTTACCTAAATAGACGCATATTAGACACATGATTACATTAACAAAACCTGCGGCTTCTCGTCTTGCTGACCAGATTGCCAAAAATAACTCAGTCGCGTTACGTTTTGCAGCTAAAGAGTCGGGTTGTTCCGGCTATTCATATGTTATGGATTTTGCTGACAGTATCGGTGGCGACGACTTAGTGTTCGAAAGCTTCGATGTCAAAGTGGTAATCGACCCTAAAAGTCTTAGTATTTTGGACGGCACGCAGATTGATTATGTTGCCGAGGGGCTGAACCAAACTTTCAAATTCTCCAATCCGAGGTCGACCAATGAGTGCGGCTGTGGTGAGAGTTTTGCACTCGATTCATAAACGTTAAATATTACCGGCTTCATGCGAATCACAGTTAACGATTGTTGTCGTTGTATTACCGATAATTATTGATAAAACTGTGTTCTTCAGCGCAAAAAGCCTTAAAATGCGCAGCCATGTACCAGCTGGGAATTCCATATGCTTGTACTAATATGCCGGTCCATAATTATTACCTTTAGAGAGGGTTTATTGTGAAAGTATCACGCTTAATTACATTTACTATATCGTCAGCATTGTTGGCTTTAACGCTAACAATGCAAGCTGCGTCAGCGCAGCAATACAAAGAAGTCACTCGTTTTGGCACCTCAGAGTCGGTTTGTGCTGGTGGTGTTG
>JAFMHC010000247.1:2742-6508 GCA_017854775.1 Gammaproteobacteria bacterium
CAGTTACAAGAGTTTTTCGCCCAAAATCCTTCTAAGATCAGAGAGCTATTGCTTGACTCAGGTTGGACCGGCAGCGCAGATGATTTGATTGCTGCGGTAGCCAACGGCTCAATGACCGAGCGAGCGTACCCAGTGGGCACTCGCATGTTGTGGTCAGGCTCGAAGGTAAAAGGTGCATATATTACCAAACCATACCGAGTATGGGCGGGTGAGAAATCATTTGAAGCTTTTCAAGTAGACCTTAGCAGCGGCTGTAAGGTTTATCACATCGCGATCCCTAAAGCATGTTGTAACGTATCTTTGATTTCGGTCGTTGACGACACATCAAGCTCATGTGTTGCTCCGGTTGCTGCTCCTGTTATTGCTCCAGCTGAAGAAGCTGTCGCACCAGTAGCGAAAGCAGCGTCGCTTGCTTTAACTCCTTTCATTGCTGCGTTTATTGGTACTGAAACGCGACCACGATTTGAAACCAATTGGCAGATGGATAAGCGCGACTCTTCTGGTGTAATTGGTATTCGTGCCGGCTTACTGAAAGAGCTTACCGCTAGAACATCTGTATTGGGACAAGTGTCTTATCTCGATCGCCAAGGCGTTAACGGTGGTAATATTTATCCAGAAGAGAACTTTTCGGTTGATGTCGGTGTTGAGCATAAATTGAGCCAGCGTGCGTTCATCGGTGCAGGCGTCGGTGCTTGGGATGTAGACGATAGTGAATTCAGTGATGCGTCTTTATATGGCATTGTTGGTGGTGATATCGGTAAGACTAAATTGCAGTGGTTTTTAGAAGGTCGCTTTTTCGATAGCGACTCTGAAACACTTGATTCTCTTTCGAACAATAGAATGTTCAGTGCCGGCATTCGTTACCTGATCAAGTAGAAACTAGATCAAGTAGAGATTAAGGTGAGCCCAGAATATCACTGGGCTCATTTTTTTTAACTGGAAAAAGCGGCTTATGCCGCTTTTTCTGTATTTAGCGTTGAAGTGTTATGAGTGAAATCGAGATTAAAGTTGAGCATATTGGCAGGGCTGGTGCGAGCATCGAGAGCGCTGTGCCTTTGCCGGGAAACGCTGTGCCTTTGCCGGAAATAGCTGTGCCTTTGCAGAACAAAAAAGTTTCCGGCCATGCCAAGCGCGTAGGAATAACCACCCTAGGCTGTAAGGTTAATACTTATGAAAGTGAACTAATCGGCGAAACCCTGAAAACGGATCACTGGAATGTGGTGCCGAACACTGAAGCAGCTGATCTATACCTTATAAACACTTGTACCGTTACTCGCGAAGCCGATCGCCAAGCACGGCAAGAAGTTCGTAAGGCGATAAAACGTAATCCCGATGCCTTGGTAGTGGTCACAGGTTGTTACGCACAAATGGATCCCGAGGCTTGCGCCAAAATCCCCGGTGTTGACTTAGTCTTGGGTAATGATCGTAAATTGGATGTGCATAAGCTGCTACCTGAGCTAGAAGCCGGTGAGCTGCCAAAGGTCATGGTTGGTGATTTAGATCAACATGTGAGCTTGCCTGATCAACTTCTCGCTGGTTATGAAGCACACACTAGAGCGTTTGTGCAAATACAGCAGGGCTGTGATCAAGGCTGCACGTTTTGTATTATTCACGTTGCTCGAGGCCCTAGTCGTTCGTTGGCTCCGAGCTTGATAAAGCGTCAGGTGCAGCGTTTGGCCTTAAATGGCTATCCTGAAATCGTGATTTGCGGAGTTGACTTAGGCTCCTATGGCGATGATCTCACTCGGGACACTGGTGATACTTTCGATTTATGCGACCTGCTAAAAGAGTTGTTAGCGCTTGAGTATGACCCAGAAAACCCTTTTCGTCTGCGTTTAAGTTCTATTGATCCTTATCATATCACTGACAAATTAATCGAACTTTGGTCAACTGAGCCAAGGTTGTGCGCACACATGCATCTATCATTGCAAAGCGGCAACACATTGATTTTGAAGCGAATGAAGCGGCGTTACGATGCCGACCATGTGCGCGAGCGAATAGCTACCTTACGTCAGGCTATGCCAGAATTGGTTATTAGCGCCGACGTGATGGTGGGCTTTCCTACCGAGACTGAGCAACAGTATCTCGATACCGAACAAATGCTGAGTGATATTGGGGTGGCTTTTCCGCACACCTTTTCCTATTCAGAGCGCGACGGAACCCCCGCGTCTAGAATCCCAAGCGTTAAGCAGGTGGCTGTTACCGAACGTAAGCGACGAAACTTAAGGTTGCGTAATGCAGCAAAACCAATACAGCAGGCATTACGCGAGTCGAAAATAGGTGGTACGGCTTGGGTTTTGCCTGAAAAACTAGCCAAGCGAGAGGGTTATACCATGTGTCGCGCTGAGGATTACTTAGCGGTTCTGGTCTGTAGCGATCAGGTGACCAAAGGCGTTTGGCAGAAAGTTTCGTTAAAACACCTCGACGGCGAATATTTAGTTGGCGATGTGGTTTAACATCGATTATGCAATTGCCCGCTGCGGCGCAAAATATCTTTGAAGACAACGACTTACTTGTCTATTGCCGCTCAGCTTAGAACGAATATGTCTAGCGGCAACAGTCTTGTGCGAGCACTTGTTTTCTTTGATCTTTTGATCCTCGCTCCGATTTATATTGTATAACCTGGGTTTAATCACTGACTTTTGCGAGACTTGGGTGGTTTTTCCGAAACCCCTTAATTATCAGTCTTCAGAGTTAGTATTTGGCACTGCGAAACGGTAGACTATGTGCCCCGATGAGGCTGGCCGGTTTGCGCGCCTCTGTTAAATCGAATTATTAACTTATTTAAAATTTTTGGAGTCTTAAAATGGCTGTTGAACGCACTCTTTCAATCATCAAACCTGACGCTGTTGCAAAAAACGTAATTGGCGAAATCTACTCACGTTTTGAAAAAGCAGGTCTAAACATTGTAGCGTCTCGTATGATGCACTTGAGCGACCAGCAAGCTGGCGAATTCTACGCGGTTCACAAAGAGCGTCCGTTCTATGGTGATTTGGTGTCTTTCATGACCTCTGGCCCAGTCCAGGTAACGGTTCTTGAAGGTGAGAATGCAATTGCCGCTCACCGTGACGTAATGGGCGCGACTAACCCTGCCGATGCAGCGCCTGGCACTATTCGAGCTGACTTCGCTAGTAGTATTGACGAGAACGCGTGTCATGGTTCTGATGCTGCGGAGACCGCGGCTGAAGAAATCGAATTTTTCTTTGGTTCAGACGGCGTTTGCCCGCGTACTCGTTAAGAACTAACCGCTAGGGGACTAATCGCTAGGAACTAATCGCTACGAACTAGTTGAAAAGTACCGAACGACTCGTACCCAAACAAATTAGTTAATATCCACTTTATAAAACTACGATCATGAATGACTTAACACAGCAGCCTACTAATTTGATGGGTTTAGACCGTGAAGCGATGGAGGCCTACTTTGCCTCGATCGGCGAAAAGTCGTTTCGTGCCTCTCAAGTAATGAAGTGGATTCATCAAGTTGGCGTCAGTGATTTTTCCGAGATGACGAATCTTAGCAAAACATTGCGCGCCTCCTTGGCTGAGACTGCAGAAGTCTCTTTGCCTGAGATTATATCCGACCAGTTGTCTGAAGATGGCACTCGTAAATGGCTATTGAAGGTGCCAGGCAAGAGCGCTATTGAAATGGTGTTTATTCCCGAAGACAAGCGCGGTACATTATGCGTATCATCGCAAGTTGGCTGTACCTTAAGTTGCTCGTTCTGTGCAACCGGTAAACAAGGTTACAATCGCGATCTCACCACGG
>JAFMHC010000248.1 GCA_017854775.1 Gammaproteobacteria bacterium
CTGTCTTGAAACACATACGCAGAGATCGCTATGAACGAAAAAATTGTAAAGGACACCATCGACGAAGTAGCCATTTACGGCTTCGATCTTGAAATAAGCCAAGCCGACTTGCCTTACGATGCTTCTGTCGCTAACCGCCAAGCATCCGAGAAGGCGTTCACTATTTGCGCAGACCGCCTGGTGGTTAAGGGCAATTTGCTTAACCCCGGTAGGGACCTGACGCTGATTGCACGCGAGCTCATTGTTGATTCTGGGGCTATTTTTGATGCCGGTGGCCCAAGCGCCGAGAAAGACTTTGCACCGCATGATTTGCCAGTGCAAAGCAACACATCTTTTGCTGCCAAGGGTGCGAATGGTGCAAACGGCTCCAAGGCGCTGCTGGCTGGTAAATTGAACATCTTTGCTGAGCACATCGCCGTAGGTGCCAACAAACCGCGTAAAAACAGTGAACTGTTACCGCTGAGCGATTGGCTAAGCAGCACTGTCTCAGCAATCAGCAAGGACCAACGCACAAACACTAAGCTGAGTAATCAGCCGATTAAAGGATTATTTCTCGAGTTCAAACTTTTTCAAAAAATGCGGGGTGATCTGAAAAATACGGTCATCAACGGCTTACAAAACTGGCGGCCAACAAACGCCCGTTTAGACAACGAGACTCAAGGCATTGATCTTGATGTGCATTTTCCTAAGCTGAGCCTGACAGGCGACTTTGATTTTAGCAATACATTGTTGAAATTTAGCTCCACCAATTTTTCCGCACATGCCCGCCTGTCTTTGCTGGTTAAGCCGGGTGAGCATGAGCATATTTACCAAACAGGTAACGCATTGATGTTGCTTGATTCAGGGGTAAAACTTGACGTGAAACAATTGGGTGAGATAACCATGTTACCCGAGGCGCAACATGTGTTGACCGCCGCACTGGGCAAGATTGTAGAAAAAACATTGGCGGTCGGTATTGCCAGTGCCATCAATAAGCGCCTAAAAGACGGCAAGCTGTTTTTGTTGTCGCAAGGCGGGCGCGGTGGCCGCGGCCAAGATGGTCATAAAGGCATGCCGGGTGAAAAAGGCACCGACGGGGTTAAAACCAATATGCACGGCCAAATGAACAAACAAGGGGTTATCATCAGCGTGCCGGAGATAGCGCGCGGAAAAGACGGCAGTCAAGGTGGCCAAGCCGGCAATGCAGGCCGCTCACAGAGCGGCAGTGAAGGCGGGCAAATCAACCTCGGAATGGTCAAACCCGCCAGTGGAGCTGTGATTCTGTCTGCGGCCGGTGGCCAAGGCGCCGACGCCGCCACGCCAGGGGCACCAGGAGCAGGCGGCAAAGGCGGATGGGGCGCAGACCTAACATTTGATATATGGGGCGACCTAGGTAACCGCAAAGAACTTGGCTCAGCCCCCAATGGCCATGACGGGCCTGCGGGAAAGCTCGCTGAGTTCAACGGCAATATTGGTCAACATGGCGCTGATGGTTCGGCGCTCTTTAACTCCTTGGCGCTGCAAAAAGCCAAATCGTTCAGCCAAGCACCCTATTCCGCCATCGCTAATAAGTACCCCCTAACGTTGCTGCAGATCACTCAAAACCAGGCCGACCTGTTATATCTGAACGCACAAACAGAGGCTGACTTTGCCAGAGCCAATGCCTTGTATTTATGGTTAGCGAATATCACTGCAAGCTTCAACAAGCAACCCAGTGCCACGGGCACGGGCTTAGCCGCCAAAGATATCGCGGTTCGCAAACAATTGAATAAAAACGCCAATTTGGAGCTGTCTCGAATGGCGTTGGGTCTGGATTATTTCGGCCATGCGGTAAATTGGGTGCCGGTGTTATCACTTAATGCGTTGCAAACCCGAGTTAAAAACTTGCTGGATATAGGCAAAATAGTTGAAGACACCTACAACAAATATCAGAAAAAAAACACCAAAGTAGCCACCCGTTTGGACCAACTAGACCACATGCGCGGCAGCCTTGAAAAGGCGATTAAACGCGACCAAGATGAAATCCATGACCTTGCAGAACAGATTGAAGACGCCTTCGACAAAGTCACACAATCACTCGACGCGGCCAATACCCAACGCGATTTAATTCTGCAATCAGAGTTCGATTACAAGCAGGCGTTTATTGACTACACGATTAAACAAAACATTGAATGCACCTTTGAAGACATTCTCACTACCTTGCTGGATGTTGCTTTATTCAGCGCTGAGATTGTATCGGGGCTTGGACAAATTAAGGAAATTGCCAATGCGGCCAATGTATTTAAAGGGGCCGATGCATTAATCAAAGTTCTGAAGGTGGCAAAATCCACTGAAAAATCAATCTCTGGCGTGGTTAAAAGCTTCAATGAAATGAATGACCTCAACCAGGGGCAAGGCAAGATTGTGCTGGAGAAAAAAGAGTTCGACGATTTAATCAGCGACTACCTCGGTAAGTTTCCCGAAGCGGATCAACTTCATGACTTGGTGTACCAATACTTCGATCTAATAGAAGCACACAACAACCTGGCTCTTGGCTACACCGCCCTTTGGGTCAGCCGCCAGCGCTTGGCAGAAGAAGTGGCGCAGAAACAAGCCGAGCTGCAACACATCGCCGCATTGCGGACTAAGCAACATCAGGCCATATTGCCAGAGCACAGCGCATTTATGGAGCGCGCGTATTGGCACGTAAAATCCAGCTTGATTCGCAAGCTTTATGAATTTAACCGCGCTTATCATTTTTGGTCACTCAAACAAAGGCCGTTTACCGTCGACAATACATCGATTGCGCACATGGCTGACACCTACGTCTCGTGGAGTGACGATATCGACAAATATTTGTCGCGCAAGGGCCCTTATCAACCGTTTCAAGAAACGATCACTATCACGCCCAAGTCTCACCCTTCGGCATTTCAAACGTTGCAGACAAGTCAACGGCTTAGCTTCAGGCTCGACATCAATCGGCAACGCAGAACTAGCTTCGCCAACATGAGCCATATTGTGGCGACCAAAGTGAGTATTGAGTTGCCAGATTTGCAAACAGAATCTGGTGTCGCCTTTTTAACGTTAATGCACAGCGGCACCAGCGACATGAACAGCATAGCGCGTAAGACCAAGCCCGGCGGAGTGCTAAGCTTTGCTCATGCGGCCAGAGAGATTCCCTATAAGATTGACTACGGCAACTCCAAAAATACGGCGGGCGGTTTGATCGGCGATAAAGACCAAGGTTTTTGGGGCCTAAGCCCGTTCACCGTATGGGAATTGAATTTTGATAATCAGGGCAACAGCTGGATTGACCTCGAAAGCATTAAACGCGTTAAACTAACATTTGAAGGCTACTTTTTACTGGGCAAGTAAACTTACTTGAGCACCGACCGCTAAGCCATTAATTTTTAGGCTTTTTACTGTTAAAGCCCGGCTAGCTAAGTACCGAGTTAAGCATCACATCCTTAACTCGGCACCCATCCAAAAACTACTTTTTAGGTACACCAAACCCTAGGAACCATGAAAAGTCCAAGGATTTATAGTCAGCCGAAAGTGGTCTAGGTATGCCAGTTGTTGGATAGCCTGTTGGTGCCGAACCTAGAGGGGTTTCACCTGTTTCTGTGCTTCGTTGAGCGTAGCTATGACACGTTATGCACGAGGCTTGGTGAGGCTCTACTTGCGCATTAAACTCCACGAAGGAACTGCCAAGCGATCCGTTACTATGGAGTGGTTCCTCAAACTCAGTTTGGACTCCAGTCAATCGGTAGTTTTGAAAAGCAGGGTCCAAGGATGCACCGGCAGATGCGAATAATTCTTTAAGTGCCGCGGTAGGCTTGGTATCTTCACCGGTTGACATTGCTGGATTCGAGCCCCAAGAATCATAGCAGGAATTGTATAAATCTGGATTGCAACGATTTGGGTTGGTCTTACTATATTGCGGTTCAAAAGTCGCCCATAGCCAGTTTGGAAAACGTTTTGAATTTAAGTGCAGCCCCACAAGGGCATAACACACTCCCTCTATACTCTCGGTGTAGATTAACTTAGATGGCTTTGCACAATCGAAAGTCACATCCGTGAAAGATGAAGCCGGTACCCAATCGCCTTTTACTTCGATAGCATTCCAAGGAAAATCTATGGTATTTCCGGCTCGGAGATAATCCGTTTGGCCATCGATAGTAAGTAAACCTCTACTTTGCGCGTAAGCCTGTTCGCTAGGATTAATTGTAACCTCTTCACAAAATACCGGGTCAGCACTCAAGTTTTGCGGGATAAATGGGACTAAGCTAGGTGGTGGTAACGGATTAGAATTTTTGTTTGTCATGGCGCTGCATACGCCAGTTCTCTTCGGGTCGTCGGCGTGGTTTGCTAAACGTAACTTGCTTTGGTGCAGGCGCCCACTTGGGCAGTCAGCGGAATTATTTAGACAGGCCTGCGACGTCCAGCTTTCCCAAACAAGTTGCCCATCGTTGTTTTTACGATTAATTCCGACAAAGATTTGCCACGCCAAGGCCTCGACTGAGCTTAAGGATTCGGCATTCGGGTTTTGCGCCGAGGAAGCTGATGCCAACAGTAGGCCTGCGCATAAGGATAATGTCATTCGAATTGAATTCATGGTTTAACTCCTTTTATTAATTAAGTTGAACTAAAGATAGTTGAGTACTAGGTCGTTGAGCAATAGGTCGTTGGATTTCTCCTTCGGTAAGCGAATATAAAAAGCCTTCAGCACCTATTAGATCAGCGGTGAAGTAGAACTAGGTGTCGTGAGTATCATTAACACTTGGCAAAACCTATGCCACTTAGAGAGTGTTTATATTAGTGGTCACAGACCATTAATATTTCGCCGCACGACGACACAAGCACCTTCACAATCTTAAGCTAGCATCCTTTATTCTAAGAAAGTATTACAGGCTATTACGCCTCCAAATAGGAGCAACCACCTACCAACCGCCACCTCCGCCGCCTCCGCCGCCGCCACCTGAAAAACCTCCCCCGCCACCGCTTGACGACGAACTGGGTGGTGTAGATGCCGCCACAACACTAGTGGCCAAACCAGCCGCAATGGCCGGTGCAAAAGACCCCATAGATGACCTGCTGTCACCGGAGTACCAATGTGTGCGGTTTGAATTCTCAGCCGAATCCCAATTGGCCGCAGCCAACACCTCAGTAAACTGATCAGACCATTGTGTTTCCAAATCCAAGGCAATGGCAAACGGTAAAAGCTCTTCATACAATTGAGGTGTTTTCTCAGGTAAATCCAATCGCTTCAAACTGTCGTGCTCGGCTTTTGATAAATACAATTTAAAGCCTTCTATTTGATCCAGCATACCAACAGCCGTTTGCTTAGGTGCAGGCATTAAATAGGTAAACAAAACAAGCATTACTCCAAACACCAGAAAACCCGCAGCCATTGGAATATTGGAAAAATACAGATTAGTCACGGCTAGGGCCACGCCAACAATTCCCAGCGAATAACCCAATGAACCGTTTTTCTTGCGAAAAAACATAGAGAGCAAAATGAACACCACTGTAAATACAACCGCCATAATGACGATCAAATCATCCCTGCCGTTCAAGCCTACTAATGCCATCAAGATTAAGCCCACAACTCCCGTTAGGCCGCCTATGAAAAGCGGCCATTCATGTTTCTGGTGAGCTTTTTTAGCAAACTCTTGTTGCAGAAATTTATCATACCGTTCTTTAAGTGACTTCAAATGACTGTTGTACTCGCCATCAAGAGTGATCTCACTTCGAACACTAAACAAACCGTCAACCAACATTTCTTCACTTGGCGAAAGCGCTGTCTTTCCTGAATTAGCCTTCTCTGTCGAGGTTAGAACAAAGATTTTTTTACTCGGATTACTGATGGTTAACCAGCCTTTGATCGCTGCGCTTAATACCCCCACTGAGAAGGAAGTATCATCCACTGTGTTCCGATATACGGCGCGGTGCGCGGCGGCGGACAAACCCTCCACCGGTCGATATTGCGCAATGATAATACCGCGTTGTGGGTCACGCCCAATTCGGTACCAAAACACTATAAACACAAGGGCCATTAACAACAGCATACCTGCCCCCCAAAACCATAAAGGGTTATCCTTGTACAGCAACGCTAACTCAGACTCCTGCGCTAATGACATTTCAGCAGCATCGAACCTCACTCTTATCGTCATGCCCTCACCGGCCAACAGCGTGTTATCGGCCTCAACCATCAAGCCTGCGTTTTCGGTCTTGGCAAACTGAGCATCGCTTCGAGACGAGCCTTGATAGCCAGTGTAAACTTCCTGCTGATGTATAACGGGGGTGCCGGCAAAAGACACTGTAGCACTGGCCTTCAGTATCGGAAACATCCAGCCGTTACCGGTAACGTTCCAATACAGTTGAGCGTCATCGTCATTCAAGGCTATCTGACGCCCCACCCTGTAGTGCAATGTATAACTATGCTCGCCGCGACCAAGTACACGTTGCCGACTGCCAAAAAACACTCGCAAGCCATTACTCAAGTCTTGACTATGATACGGCTCATCCTTGCCGTCGCG
>JAFMHC010000249.1 GCA_017854775.1 Gammaproteobacteria bacterium
AAGATTGCGCTGATTTTGGCAGCGTGATCGCTGATGCACAAAGCATAGTTGAAAATGGCTTTTGTGGGTCATTTCGCTCTGGTGACCCAGGTTTACTGCCACTGACCAATAACGGCGGGCGCACGCTAACGCATGCGTTAGCGGATGACAGCATTGCCATCAACACCGGCAATAACGCCACGTGCGTAGCGCGCGATCAGCGTGGCTTCACTCGTAACGACCGTGAATGCGACGTCGGTGCGTTTGAAGTTCAGGACGACGGTGGCTTTTTCGTTATTCCGCTTAAGAACGGCAAGGTGGTTGTGATTCCGGATTAGTAGTTGTTATCGAGGGTTAGCGAGTTGAGGTCGGCGATTGCGTGAATTGATTCACGTAGTCGGCGTGATTCGGTAGCGTTGCCAGCGTTTGATCAACACGCTGTTTAAGCTGTGTCATAAAGGTTCGTATTTCGTCATCGGCGAGTGTGTTCATGATGGGGTGATACTGCTCTGGCATTAAGCCTTGGCCCAGAAACACTTGTTGCCAAGAATCTTCAAACATTTCGCCTTTGTCTAAAAAGACTCGCCCGGTGCGCCGAAAGGCCTCTATCTTATTTTGCAGTGAGTCGGGCACGCTCATGTTTTTGCAGTAGCGCCAGAACTCCGAATCTTGTCGGTCAGTGACGTGGTAGTGCATGATAATGAAGTCACGAATGTGCTCGATTTCAAATACGGTTTCTTTGTTGTAATTATGCACTTCGGTGGGGTCAATACCATGCAAGGGGAACATGCGCAGCAAGCGCACAATGCCGGATTGAATCAGGTGTATGCTTGTCGATTCCAGTGGCTCTAAAAAACCGCTGGACAAGCCGATGGCCACGCAGTTTTTTGCCCACTGTTGGGTGCGACGGCCGGTTCTGAAGCGAATGGTTCGGGGCTCGGTTAATAACTCGCCATTAAGGTTGCCGCGGAGTAATTGCATGGCGTCATCGTCGTCTTGATATTGGCTACTATAGACCAAGCCGTTACCCACACGTTGTTGCAATGGAATTTGCCATTGCCAGCCTGAATGGTGGGCAATCGAGCGAGTAAACGGAACTGGTGGACGCACCGATTTGGTTTGTACTGCAATGGCGCTGTCGCACGGCAGCCACTGCCCCCAATCTTCATAGTCAATGCCCAAGGCTTCGCCAATGAGCAACGCACGTTGGCCAGTGCAGTCAATGAAAAGATCGCCTTCGATGTCTTGGCCAGACGCTAAGGTTAGCGAGAGAATATCTCCCGAGGCCGAATCCACATTTACGCGATCAATAATGCCCTCAATCCGTTCAACCTTAAATTGTTCGCAATAGCGTCGTAAGAACAAAGCGTAGGCCGACGAATCAAAATGGTAGGCGTGCTTTAAACCGTTATCGGCTAGGTGGCCAAAACGATTTTCCATGGCTGCGCGCCATTCAAGATTGTATTCGCCATAGTCGGCGTTAATGCCCAGCTCTTTGGCTTTCAACCAAAAGTGCTGAAAGCCGCAGGCCCAAGACGGCTGCCCAGTGACACCAAAAGCGTGAAAGTATTGGTGGTCAATGTCTCGCCAATTTTCGAAGTTAATACCCAGCTTAAACGTGGCGTTTGTCGCCGTAACGAAGCGTTTTTCGTTCAGTCCTAATAGGCTATGAAAATATTGCAGTGACGGAATGGTGGCTTCGCCCACGCCAATGGTGCCGATTTGCTCAGACTCCACCAGTGTCACAGGCACAGACAAATGTTTACCAATTAATTTGGCAATGGCCGCCGCGGCCATCCAACCGGCGGTTCCACCCCCAGCGACAACGACTTTTTTTATTTGCTTGTTTTGCATAGATGGGGTGAGTTTATCTTAGATTAAGCGAAATTCGTGAAAGCTGTACAGCAACGAACGCATAACTTGGGAGGACGGGGGAAAATTTAATCATCGTTTCTTATTCAGTTCTAGATGAGCGGATATTGCACTCAGACTAAATGCCGAGGTAGCTTCATGTTTATACAATAGGTCTAGCAGGGTTGGTATCTCGCTCGTTGCTTTAGCGAGCTGCTGGGACCGGCTTTTGATGCTTTGCTGATTTAGAATCTCATCAAGCCCGCGGCTTAGTCTGATTAGCCTTTGATCGAGTTGTTTGTTTGCTGCTAGCCCATAAATTTCATAGAGATACTCCAATTGCGAGCGTGTACTTGAGACTGCGAAGCGCAAGTCCTCATCGCTTACTTGCAAGTTGATCATGTCTTTTACCACCGCAAGCGCTTCGCGTAATAGTGTCACCCGCTGATGCAAGCCTGATGCCGGTTCATTAGTGCTGCAATAAGCCTGATCCGCATTTTGTAAGTAAGTCCATAATGCCTTGAAAATAGTCTGTGGCGGCTTGCGCCCGTCGAACTCCACCTCGATAAGACGATGCATGAACAAGGCAAAGTCATCTGTTTGGCGATCCCTAATGTGCGCACCACTTCTGTTCACTAAATCAGGAATTACTTTTGGATTTGATATGCCATCGCCACCAGCGCTACTGAGAAAGCTGTGGCTGATGTCGGCCGTGCCAGGTGCCGAGGAAATCTGCTCAATAAAAAAGTGCTCATTGGCTCTGCCTGATGGGTGGCAAGACGCACAGCTAAGCTTCATGCGAGCCGCTTGCCCGCCAAGCAAACGAGGGCTATTAAATGCCAGTCGCCCAAGCCTAAGTTCAAAGGTGCTTGGGCCCTTAGCGCACTCGGTATAGCGTTGCGAAAAGCCTTCGACTATCGCTGCATTTGATTCAAACCAAGCGAACTCTGAAGGTTCTCTGGCGTCGCTAGCGCATGCTGATTGCGCACACGCTAGCAAGACACTGCCGGTAATAAGTACCAGCCGTCGAACAACCTTGCGGTTTAGAGCCGGGTTTAAGATGCCGCTGAAATCCAACGTCTAAGCTCCTCGGCTTGTTCGCAACCAAACTCACAAATATCTTCCAATTTTTTGAGTTGAATTTTGGCGAGAGTGATTTGACCTGTCTCGACATAGTACTCGCCAAGATATTCGTTGGCGCCACGATGCTCCGGCTCTATCGCCAATGCTGTGGTGTAAAATGACAGTGCTTCAGCATAGTTACCTAGCTTGCGATTAACAAAACCTTGATAAGTAAGAATGTCGGGGTGCGGCCCAAACATCTGAGCCGACTCTTTTAGCAGCACTAAGGCCGAGTCATAATCGCCACTGTTTATTTTGCCTACCGCCGCTAAGTAGTGTGCGTCACCCGCGTTGGAATCTAACTTTAATAAACTTGTTGTTTCTGACGCTGAGCTAGCACCATTGGCAAGTTTGAGCGCTGTTTCTATGCTTGCCTTATCTTTGCAATCGCCACAGGCTTTCTGCAATTCTAATAGTGTTTTCTTTTGAATCTCAGCCTTATCGGTTTTCTTAGTTCGCTGGTATGTAGCCGCAAGATAACCTCGAGCTAGCACTAAGCTATCATCATATTTAAGACTTTTTTCCAGAGGCTTACGCGCTTTTTTATACTTCGCTTGTTCAAACAAAGATACGCCTAATAAGTAATTTGCACCGGGGTGTTTACGCACAACCCTGAGTACCTTTTTAAACGCTTTCTCGGCCTTCTTGTTCTCACCTATTTTTAACGCGGCTACGCCTTCTTGATATTTTTCTACGGGGTCAATCACAGGTGCGCTTTGGCTTGGGCTAGAAAAGCCGCCTCCGGTACCTCCACCGCTAGCAAAACTAGTACCAGACAGTATGGTTAATGCTAAAGATAGAGTAAGAACGACAAATTTATTCATGGCGATTTCTCAATGTAATTTAGTTTAATCTATTACTTAGTGTCGAGAAATGAATGCTAGGTTCATCTTTTTTTAAAAGAGTTCAAACTTACGAAATTTTTCGACGATACAGTGAGCGGAGTTTTGAGCCCGTGTCTTATCGGGTAAAAATCACAGACTTCCAATCCTTCAGCGGAGCAAGCGGTCGTTGGTCAAGGTGATGGTATCAGTGTCAGATAATCAGTGAATGGCTCGATGAGGGTGAAAAAAATTAGTTGGATCGGATTGTGGGTGTGACAGTTGGTGGATACCCGCCGTCTCTATCTCAGTAAGTTTTTTACTAGCGTTTTGAACCAAAGAGTCTTTCGAAGTCACCAATAAGAAAATAATTAACCACAAGGGACTTCCTGCTAATGATTAAACTAAATCTTAAAATTGCATCAGCTCTACTTATTATGTCTACTTCAGCTAGCTTACACGCGGGCACTACCCAACCATTCCCAGTCACTTTAGATACTGAGGCAAAAACCGCTCAAGGCGACATGGTTACCGCAAGGTTCTCTGAGAACGAGTTCTCAAATATTGGTTGTGGTACGCGCTATGCAACCAATGAAGAAGGAGACGTAGCGGTTTTCGGATTTTGCCAGGCTAGAGTAGGCGAAACCGAAGAGGAATCGGTGCGGTGTTTCACCCAAGAACCTCTTCTGATAGAGGCAATAAATTCGATTGCTAGTTTCTCGTTCATTAGCTTTCGTTGGGAAGAGATACCTGAGGATTCAAATAAATGTGTTGATATTGGCGTTTCCACGCAGTCATTTTATATTCCAGAATTTAAAGACGACCTTACTGATTTAGAAAATGGCCTCTCTGAACTACAAAATAGAACACAGAAAATAAAAAAATAACCGAGAATCTTAATATAAGAGTCAAAAGGCTAGAGAATCCGCGCATACGTCCTTTTAGCAAATAGACTCTCACGTCGTTGTTTCCTCTCCGAGAGCTAGGGGCCAGGCGAACGGCTTCTGGCTCCTGGTTTATGCTACGATTTAAAGGCTATATCGTTTAGACTTTCCCCCGATTCAAAATTCAAGACGTGACCCTCAAGGATATGTGGTTTAGACTTTCCCCCGATTCAAAATTCAAGACGTGACCCTCAAGGATATGTGCTCAAGGATATGTGCTGCTCGCAGAGAGCTTGCGAGTGGAGTCTCCTGGTGGCACCTAGAAAGGGTTGACATACACACCCTTCTGGGGCCCTAGTTTGTACAAATTGCCCCACTTATTTGTAAAAACGATTTCTCGGATTTTGCTAGTGATTCGCAAAGTTCTATCGCCGTTAGCAACAAAAGGAACCAACAGGAAGCCGAAATCGTGTTACTGGCTTTGATTGCGCTTGGGCCACGGCGTATCGATGCTAAAGCATGCCGAAAGCTATCTGAAACATAGACGCCCAACCTATGTCAAAAGTCACTATCGGCTATGAAGTCTAACGAGGAATGCATAGACGGTATAATTAACCTAGACCGACTCGCAACGCTGATGATCGAGCATAATATTAGTGTGTCAACGGTTCGCACGGTTGAGCTCAAGCGGATCGATTCTGATTACTTCGAGGATTAAACCTGTAGGTTTGAATCGCCTTGGGCGCTATACTGCCGAGCCTTGATTCATATTTTTTGGAGTAAAAATTGATAAATAACAATTTTATCGGCGGTAGATACATTGCCGCAGTTTTAGCGTCGTTTTTGCTTATCACCATGGAAACCGCACACAGCCAGATCTGCTCTAAGACGATTGGCCCGAAACCTTCAACCGCCGGTCTCAATTTATTACAGATTTCGCCAGATAGCCAGAGGGTCTTATATTCGACCGGTGAAAATGAGGGGAACAACGACTCACCTACCGAGGTGTATTCGATTAATCTAGAGACTGGACGGTCAAAGAGAATTAGCTTGCCGATAGCAAATGGACGAAGAATTATGGATGCGGTATTCAGTCCAGACAGCGCAGACATAGTCTATGTTGTCAGTGACCAGGAGAACACCGGTAGCTGTGAGGCTTCTGATGAATCTTACGATTTCGATAGTTGCAACTACCCTCTGGATTTTTTTCGTGTGCCCGCTGGTGGTGGTGAGGTGGTTCACATTAACCGCAGTTTGGATATACGTCTTGGAGAGCTCACTACAAATTTCACCTTCACTAGCGATAGCGCTAGTTTATTTTTTTGGACTAGATCCAACATCTTAACGTATTCAATGGCGAGTGACACATTTGAAGAAATCGCGAGCGAGCTTCCACAGAAGCTGAGCACAAGATTAAGTGACGATGACAAATGGTTGGTTTTTGAATCGGGTAACGAAACCCGTACAAGCCAAAACCTGTTCACCTATGATATTGAAAACGATGTCTTAACCCAGGTAAGCAAGCCACTGTTGCAAGATGCCCTTGGTTTAAAAATGTTTACCGTCGACCCCACTTCAACCTACGCTTATTATGTTGGAGACTTCGATGCACCGGCAGATTACGGTATCTACAAGGTTGCATTGAGCGGAGGCGCTTCGACTAAGGTGAGCGGAGATTTGGACTTAGTCATAAACCCAAGCATACCGAGGTTAAGCTTTTTCATGCATGGATTTGGTGGAGTACCTTCTCATTTGTATTTTAATACTGCCGACAGTGGAGAGAATTCTCTGTATCGCTTGGCTGTCGACTCTACGACCCCAGAACTGGTTACTGA
>JAFMHC010000031.1 GCA_017854775.1 Gammaproteobacteria bacterium
AATAAAAAACCTCATCATAGGCCTATTAGTTCTGATACTAGCCGGCGTGGCACTACTTTACGCTAGCGGTAACGGCTTCATCATTACCAGTCTTCAGCGTACTTACATGATTGGCCATGCCACCGCCAACATCAACGACCATAATGAATTTAACACCAATGTCATTGCCACCAGTACACCGCAAGAGCTAGCCGGCCATCCAAACTATAACGCAAAGAAGTTATCCAGCGAATTCAAGCAGCAGTTAGAAGGGCTGAACGCTGCAGCTTTCTTGGTGGTTAAAGACGGCCAAGTTATATTTGAAGAATACATGTCTGGCTATAACAATCGCAGCAAGACTAATTCGTTCTCGATGGCAAAAACAGTGACAACTATATTGCTAGGCATTGCCATTGAAGAAGGTTATGTGCGCGACTTAGACCAACCGATTGTAGACTTTTTACCCGAGTTTAAAGACGACCCAATCGGTAAAACGGCCACTATTCGTCAGCTATCATTAATGAACTCAGGCTACGAATGGGATGAACAATATTACACCCCTTTTAGCCCGACTGTGCAGCTCTATTACGGCGATGACGTAACTGAATTCACTCTGGGTAGAGCATTCTCAGCTGAACCTGGAAGCTTCTGGGAATATTCCAGCGCCTCAACCGAACTACTCGGTATTTTTCTATTAAGAGCCTTGCAAAAAGCCGGTGCAGCAATGACGCTAAGTGAGTACCTAAGCGAAAAAATCTGGCAACCAATGGGTATGAACGACGACGCCCTTTGGCACACCGACAATGAAGGCATGGAATTAACTTACTGCTGCCTGAGCACCAACGCCCGCAACTACGCCAAGCTTGGTTTATTGATGCTGAATAAAGGCGATTGGAACGGTCAACAGTTAATCCCACAAGCCTTCGTAGAACAAATGGTTAAGCCTGAAGGCACCTCATACTACGGTTTATCAACATGGTTAAGCGACACTCAGTCGCCGGCGTTTTACGCCTTCAATGGCCATTTAGGACAATTCATTATTAGTGTGCCTGAACATAATATGGTGGTGGTTCGACTAGGCGAAAAAATGCATCCAGATTCTGACCTGATGAGCGAGACCTTGCCGATGTTGATTAACGAGGCACTGAAGGTCTCGGTCGATTAGTTGTTAGCGACGCGTGGCTATAAAAATGCCTGTGCCCTAAAACTAAAAGTGGATTAAGATAATGTTTGAAATCAAAACTCTCGGGCTATTTTTGATTACGGCCACGGCAGAAATCATTGGTTGCTACCTGCCTTATCTTTGGATTAAACACGATAAAAGCATTTTACTTCTGGTTCCTGCAGCAATAAGTCTCTCTTTGTTTGTTTGGCTACTTACTCTCCACCCCACGGCGGCCGGCAGGGTATACGCCGCCTATGGTGGAGTTTATGTTTTCACTGCCGTGCTATGGCTTTGGATCATTGATGGCATCAAACCCACTACTTGGGATATAGCAGGAGCCTTAATTGCACTGTTCGGCATGGCAATTATTATTTTTGCGCCAAAAAATGCATGAGAAGACCATTGAAGCGCTTTCGCACTAGTGACATTCATTATCCGACTGGCCCCGACCGAAACCACCCGGTCAGCGAGTACCGGCTTTGGGCTGCAAATGGGCTGACAATAGTCACCGCGTGTTTTTGCGGGACCGTAAAAATATTCAACACATTGAATTTTGGAAACCACGTAACAGCTTGTTCGTTCTCGTCTGGAAAAATCAACCCTCCTCCCCAATCAGATCTCCATTTCGGAGTAAGGTTTAAAACATAAGCCGCAAGACGGTTTTTTCCAATTACTTGGTCGTCATGCTCATTCAAAAAGTGTCCTTTCGAGAACCGAGTTGCCTGTACGTCGGCGAAGCTTATCTGCTCAAAACCGGTAACTTTTCGAGCGAGTGAGAGTAGTTCTTGGCTGTTTAAAAATTCGTAAATGACATTGAAAAAGTGACCAGGTAATAAATTTTTCTGGTAGATATCGTAGATAGGAACAGCGGTATATCGATATTGAAAATCGTATGATGCTTGCTGATGAATAAGGTTATCGAGTTTCCTTTTTTGAGTTTCGGTCCACCCATTTACAGAGGCGTAATCCATATCCTGATGCTGGCCATTGAGGTTCCAAGCCAGATTCCACTGCGTTTGTGAGTTCAATGATTGATAGATTCGTTGCGCACTTCTCAATTCCAGAAAATCACTAATTTGCACCCGAGAATTACTCCGGTATTCGGCACTAAGCGTCTCTAAGTTTTGGTGCGGAGCCAGCTTTATCTTAGTACACATACTTAGATAAAATTGCTAGAGGTAAGATTTTTATCAGCCCATGCAAAGGTGCGAGAAAAAGTATCGCTATAGGCCGCGCAAACCTGCTGATCCACTTTGCGCGCATCGAGTATATCGAAAGATCGTTTTGTGACCTTGGAATGGTTACTAAAATTCTTTCGTATCGATTGGTTCAGCTGGCTTTTTTTGAAATCGAGGTCGAGAGCCGTAGCCGCCTGTTGCAAACATTCAGCGGGGCTGTTAAGTAGTTCTTGATAGTCATACTGGCACGAGTCAGCCAAACTAATGTTGCCACTGACTTGTGCGAATGCTTTCTGTTGAATCGCATGCACAACAAGAGACAAGCGCGCGAACGTGTCCGCAGAACTTAATTTATCAGCCTCTACGTCTGCAATAACTTTGGTGAACTCGGGGAAAGCCGTCACAAGGTGTATAAGCACTGCGTAGGTAAACTGCACTCGATCGCTGCCGCCACGAAAAACTGAGATCAAGAAATCATCTGCTGAGATGCTCAGAAACAAGGCGCGTGATGAACCACCATCCTCGATCAATTGCGGCAACATTGAATTAGCCCAGTTCGATGGTTTAATAACCACAGTCTCCTCGGGTGACCACCGCTTGCTTAGCTGCGACAGCACAAAGCTCATTAGCCCATGCCACTGCTCTTTGTTGCGATACCACTCTGCGTTCGCAGCTTTAATCGAGGCCAGCTGCAATAATACTTGTGGCTCTTTATAAGTAATCGTAACACCTGGATGATCAAGTACGCGCGATACCAATGTCGAACCACAGAATGACATATGAAAAATGAATCTATTAACAGGCCTGTTTGTTATCCCCTGCTTATGCCAGCCAAGCGCCTCGCTGATTGGCAGAGAGTAGCCATCATGGTCGTTTGAAAGCGCCGTTCGCCCATCTAAAAAGGAACTAGTCGAGAGGATTTCTCTAGTCGTTTTAACAAAATTAAATGACTCATTTTGCCAATCTATTGCATCTAAGAAATATTCTGGGGAGTCTAATATTGACTGCCAGTGCTCCTCGGCAGTCAGAGCTTTAGCCTCTTGTTCTATCATTTTCTACGACCCCATATACTTTTAGTTTCTGTCTAAGTCAGCTAACTAGCGCGCTTAATAAGTACTGTTATCTTTTCAGTAACTGACCACTATTCAGATGCCGCCAAGCGAATAATGGATTCAAAAATTTGACTTCATGAACAAGCTTTAATGTTTGAGTTGCGCGAGCAGGATATTTTTATCTATCGATAGGTATTGGCTCTGCCTAGCCCCCGTTGCGGGCATCCGCATCGAAGCAAAGTAATTGGGCATAGAAGAAAGTGACATTATTATAATGTCTAAGTATTTGATCGCCCGCCAGCTGAAGAGACTAGACGATCACGATGACATCATATGGATGATTGAATCTGTTTTCGTCGGCAATAAACTCGATACTCCACAAAGCAGGTATGACTCGCTCGGTATCAATCGATTGCTTGCTTTAAAGAGCAAGAAATATTAGCCTACACCCTTGTTTTAAATGCTAACACTATTGGAAAATTCGCTATGTTGACTAAAAGCAAGGATCAAGTAACAAAAGCTGGTGCGTTGGTATCATTCACCTTTTTGCTGTTGCTAACAAGCGCCCAAGGGTTAGCACAATCCATGGAATTTTCCCCTGATTTTAATGGCACAGTTACTGATATTGTAATCCAAGCCGATGGCAAGATTCTCGTTGCTGGGGACTTCAGTCGAGTAAACGAAGTTTCACGTTCAGGTTTGGCGCGATTGAAAAACGATGGCAGTCTTGATGGAAACTTTAACCCGCAACCAAACGTGGTTGTTCGTTCTATTGCAACTCTGGCAAATGGGCAAATGGGCAAATCATCATTGGCGGTTCATTCACCACCGTCGGCGGCCTCAGTGGCTTTATTCGAAACAGGCTTGCCAAAATCAACTCTAATGGCTCGGTCGATGCTAGCTATAACCCCAACGTAAATGGCGACGTCAGGACCATAGTAGTGCAAGCGGATGGAAAAGTTCTAATCGGTGGTAGCTTTACTCAAGTAGGCGGTATCGCCCGCAACAGAATAGCCCGACTCAATACCGATGGCAGCTTGGACTTAAGCTTTGATCTCGACGTTAACGACCGTATCGAAACAATCACCTTGCAGCCAAATGGAGACATTCTGATCGGCGGAGCGTTCACTAATGTTGGTGGAGTCGCTCGCAATCGAGTAGCCCTGCTTGATGCAGCCGGGGCTATTGACATGAATTTTAACCCGGATATTAATGGCACGGTAAAAAGTATTGCTATACAGGTTGATGGAAAAATACTCGTTGGCGGCAGTTTTACTGGCATTGGCCAGTTTATACGATCGCGTCTTGCGGGCTTGGAGGCTGACGGCAGCCTAGACAGCAACTATAACCCTATAGTCGGCGGGTCGGTTGAACAAATTGGTCTGCAAGATGATGGTAAAGCGATAGTCGTCGGCGACTTTATTGTTGTAAGTGATCCATTTGTCCAGCGACGTGGCATTGCACGTTTTAACGATAATGGCAGTTTAGATAGGGTGTTTAATGCAGAGCTTAGTAGCCGAGCCGTTGGACTGGCATTGCAAGACGACGGAAAAATCCTAGTCGGCGGCAGATTCAGAAAAGTCGCAAGCTCCGAACGCGGAAGAATCGCACGCCTAGACGCAGATGGAAGCCTCGAACAGCTGTTAGACAGCGTGTGTATTCCTCTGGTAGCAAAAAATGGAGCCATCACTATAGTCTGTTTGTAGCGCAGGTTGATTTAGCCAATCAAATACTCAAGTCGCGTAAATTGTAATCCGTATAGCCAGCAATTCGCGCAGAATTCCAAGCAAAATTCTCGACACCCTCGTGATCTAATAGGTACTTATAATCCACCTCATCAGAAAAGGCTTGTTTGCGTTGAAAATAGATAGACTAAAGTGCCCGAGCTGGAAGCTAACGAGAGGTGAATTTTACGAGCGTCAAGGTAGTCACCTTTCCATTTCGTTCGTCGCGGACTTTTAGCGGAGACAATGGATACTTTGTCGATAGCCAGAATATAGACCTGCGTCTGTCCGAATCGGTTCGATTCATTGTGACCTTAATTGTCGGCAGCCTGCCGAACGCAGTCTTAATTTCTTGCTGCTCTATACTCTCAATATTAAAGCCACGAGATCGATGTTCACTGGCATCGAGAACCTTGAACGGTTGAGCTATAAGGCCAACACCTTGAGACAGAGCAACTGCGATATAGAAATTGCAGTTGTCTAATAAATACTCTGATGGGAATCCATAGTTAGAATCGTCTTGATAAACAATAGACTTAGATGACAAATCATATTCAACCGCTTTTTCATAGCCATTCTTACCCGTGCGCTTAGTTGCATAAGAAATAGGCTCGATAGACCCATCTTCAAGGAGTCGAAATTCACATTCGTCTTGCAGCATACCGCTTACAAACAATGACACCATGCGACTTGCCACCGTGTGTGTTTCAACCTTGAAATGATCTCCGTCTCTTTCAATTCTGGTTTCCAGTTCACCGACCCTAAAGCCTCTAGCCCTAACTTTATATTTTACCTCAAACACTTCGGCATCGCTCCTTGCTGTGTTATTCAAGCCTATCTTATCTGAGCCCACTTCCTCTAAACATAGGCCGACCTGATAAAACGTAAGACTAATCAGTATTACTAAGGTTTTGAACTGCAATCGTCGCACAATAATTCCCTCCAAGGTTGTCGCATTCTCGCGCAACGGTTAGCCACGCAATACGCGCCGAAGATGCTCAAGACCTAAAAACCAGTGTTTATATAAGGCATCTTTTTAACGCAGGTTGGCAAGTGTAAAGCACTTAGCTGAATAGAAGCTTAAAATCATCTAATAGACTCATCCTTTGTGTTTTTTAGAGCGCTCGTCGTGATGCAGCCATTCAATCAGGCTTCTAAGCTTTAGCAAAGTCTAATTGCTGGCGACTTTAGTCTGACAAATAAGGTTTAGAAAAGCCTAATTGCTGGCGACTTTAGTCTAACAAAGACTGTGATAACCCCATGAAAATACAATCTTTTATTACACATCGTGCAATTCTTGAGACTATTAGCTGACAAAAGTAGGATATAACAATTTATTACACTTCCCTGTCACCTAAGTCACCCATAAATAACCATTTTTGTGTAAGATGTGGTTGTTAGTGAATTAGGGTAAAGGGAGTTCACTATACGAATGACTAAAAAAATAACAACTACGGATAAAGTAAAATGGCGAATATAGAAGCAAGTTTAAAAGAATTAATGGGAATTGACGGATCAATGGGTTGCAGTATTGTTGACTATACATCGGGGATGTCTCTGGGCGCAGCCGGTTCGGGTGTTGATTTAGAATTAGCCGCAGCTGGTAACTCAGAAGTAGTAAAAGCGAAGATGGCGACAATGAAGTCTCTTGGGATTAAGGGCGGTATTGATGACATTTTAATTACTCTTGATACCCAGCTACACGTGATTCGGCCTACGGCTAAACACGAAGGCCTGTTCATTTACCTAGTTCTAGATAAGGCGAAGTCGAACTTAGCGCTAGCTAGACGCAAGGTCAAAAGCATTGAAGATGACCTAGAGCTATAGGTCTAGGTAATTAATGAGAGAGTGCAGGCTACTTTTCGCGCTCTCTTCGTTGATTATCAACGGGTAAAACAGGGATAGTAAATAAAACAGCAATTATCGGTCTCTCTAGACGGTTAAGTCAGCTGTATATATGGCTTACAGTAATACGGTTGCTAAACGCTATAAGTAAACCGTGCTGGAGCACACGATCACCGTGACTCCAGAAATCATAACTATGCGTATTTGTAAGGGTTGGAATAATGAAGTGTATTACGTATGTGAGTAAAGTCGTCGCTAGAAAAAACGGCGCCGTGATTCCGATCGGTCTTTCGGATATATTCAGTGCTGCAAGAAAGAAGAACGCTGAGTTAGAGATTACCGGGCTATTGTCCTATCGTGCTGGGTACTACATCCAGATTCTCGAAGGCGATAGCGACGCAGTTGATCAACTTTTTTCTAAAATAAAATCAGACCCTCGGCACCAGAATATCTCCGTATTGTTTGATTTTAAAATCACCCAACGATCCTTTCCCAATTGGAGTATGAAGCTAGTTGGATCAGTCAACAAAGATCAGAATTTCTTGCAATTTATGTCTCAAAGTAGTGAGAAAATATGGTCTCTAGATAATACTCAGAAACAATTATTAGAGGTGTTTTATGGGCTTGATAATACCTCACCAGCTTCAATACAGACTTACCAAGGAAAACACTTGATGCTTTTTGCTTGGCCCGACTTTAGGCAAATCAGTCAGTCTCCGACTGTTATCGAGTTGTGCGCTCAGTTAACAAAAAAGCCCTATCCTTATGAAAGCTTACTTGAGAGTCGACGCTTCGGTACCCAGCAACAGCTGGATAAAATTCTGAAAAAATTTGAAACACTGGAAATACTGAATGTGATGGATTCGCTTAAACAAAGCCCCCAAGCAAACCAAATAGGTTCTTCGACTCGTTTCTACTCGAAAATGAGAACCTTTTTAGGATTGAGGTAGCCTCGTGGACTATAGAAAACTCGCGATCGTAGGCGAGGTTGGTGCCGGCAAAACAATGATGGTATCTACCTTAAGCGAAATCAGCCCAATTAAGACTGAAGCCAAATCGAGTATCGACATTGGCAAAGAGTATACGACAGTCGGCATCGACTATGGTCGAATCTCACTGTCCGAGGACACCGCTCTTGGTTTATACGGCGTTCCTGGACAAGAACGTTATTCGTTCTTATGGGAGATCGTAAACAATAATCTTTGGGGACTATTGATAATGATCAAATTTGGAGGCACTCCAGACTACGAGAATTTAGAGAAGCTACTTAGTTTTTTTGCACCCAAAGACAACGAAACAACCTGCGTTATCGCGATAACACATTGTGAATCAGCAGACGAGCAAGATCTAGAAGCTCTCAGCCTAGAAGTTCAATTGATGTTACAAAGCCATCAGATCGTCGCGCCAATCTTAAATGTAGATCCTAGAGACAGAGATTCAGCAATTACTGTATTACACATACTCAACGCCATAAACAATCAAACCTGATCACAATCAAGACGATGCCAAATAATAAAATTGAAGTTAAATCCGAGTTACTCGAAGGAATAAAAGATCTCTGCGAAAATAATAGAGAGGTTTTCTTGGTGAGTCTTTGTACTACAGACGGTTTTTCAATCAAGTCTTTCGCGTCAAAAGATCTGAGTGCCGAGTCTGATAAATTGGCCGCGATGAGTAGCACTATTGCGGCCTTAAGTGATTCTTCTGCTAAGCAAATCCTAAAAGATCAATTTAACATTGCTATCGTTGAAACAAACTCTGGCAACATGTTGTTAGTGAGAAGTGAATATCTAGGTTTTCCATGTGTTCTGACTGTTGCGGCAAGAACAAGTATGGCACTGGCAACTGCTCGATATAAAACCAAGAAGCTGGCCGAAATCATCAACAATATATCCTAGCCCCCCGCATTTTAAAGTTATTAATCGCTTAGGTAACCAGCTAGTTCCTGACACCAAATTATCTAGGACACTTCACCTACTAGCGACCCTTCACTTACCAGCCAATACCCTCAGCCCGATCTGCTGCGCGGCTAATACAAAACAGATAATAATAGCGTGCTGGCCGAGCTCGACACGCCTAAGCAGTTTAAGCATGATGGAATAACTCAAGCTGATAGAAGAAAAGTGATCAACCTTCACTGGGAAGTTCGTCGTCCAGCAACACTTTTTCGGCCCAGTCTGGCCCCATGTGTTGAGCGATGCAATCGCGCATAAATTGACGTATTTTCTGTGAAGGAGTCGTATCCTCCAACTCACAAATCTTTTCAAAAATTCGCTTTTTTCTAGGGTCGACCAATAAGGTTAATCGAGTAGTACGTTTTTCCATGGGTTTCAGTCTCACTATCTTCATAATTATAATTTGAGACACATATTATTAACATACTCTTGTGTTTTATATGCATTTAAGTCGATTTAAATTAGCATTTAATTGCAATGCATATATTTCGATTAACCAAAGGTTTTTGTGTTGCAGATTTTGATTCGATGGCGACAGATATCCTGAAAGCCTTGAGGAGAGCTGAGAGGCCTATTAGAACGCATTGATTCTAATAGCTGGTTTTGGCCGTGTAACAAATAATCTTTTGTTTAAAAGGCAATTTGACTGCTGGCTCAACGCTTTACGGTTTTTTTAGACTTGAATAAGAAACGGCTATAAATAAGGCCTACTGATAGACCGTGATCTCTTTCAACTAACGGCGAATCGTCAAATGTGGCTCCGCTGATATTTTCATAGCGCAGAAACCAGACCCATAGCCGGTCTCTATCTTTAGAGCGCATGGTTAATAATAAGCGTGAGCCGGAGTAACCACTACTAGCCTGATAAGCTGGGCGATCATCTGTGGCAAATTGCTCATCTACACCATAAAAAACATTCTGGTAATCACGAGACCCAAATTGAGGCCCTAATGCGGCACTTGCACGCCACGGTTTGCCGGCAAGTTCGAACTTACGAAAATAGGAGATATTTGGCGCAAAAGTATAGCCCGATTCGTTCAGTCCATTGCTGCCGATTTCAAAATTCACCCGAACTGGAAGGTTTAAAAGCCATTGATCTCGATCGTTTTCAGATAGCATGACCTCAAGCGACGGGCCAATTTGCAGTAAACTGTCGATGTCATCCATTCCGGTGCGTAACTCAACGTCGTCGCTATCGATGGCTAAATTGAAATCTAAGCTCATATCGAGCGTGTAGCGCCCATCGTCGATAAGTTCGGCTCGAATCCCTTCGTCATCAGATTTTAATACCTTACCTCGGTATACCGGCACCGGCACTGGGAATACAAAGCTACGAGTTTGGTCACTGCCAGGATAATACGGCTGATGCAGTGCTCCAACACCAAGGCCTAGTTCCCACAAAGGAAGCTCCTCGGCAAATGCGTTACAAACAAAAGCAGATGATGCGGCTAACACTAGCCCTCGGCCAAATTTAAATACGCAATTCTTAATAGTCATAATATTCCTTTGCAAAACGGGTTCTGTTAGAAACTCTGAACAAATATTTGATATAATTGTACCTTCAAGACGAACAATAACAAAAAGTGTTTTCATTTCCCTCGCTATGGATATCCGCCTTATAGACTACCAATCAACGACAGCCGCCGGCATCAATATTGATGCGCTGGCAAAGTCCATCGACAGTCAACAAAGTGGGCTAAGAAAAAATGATTTATTCGGCTGTGATATTGACACATGGATTGGTCGGGTAGCGGCCGTAGATGAAATAGACCTCGGCGAGTGGCAGAGCCGTAATAACGCGCTTGCTGCACTTGGTTTAAAGCAAGGCAGCATCACTGAAAACCTAGCACGGCTAAAAGATAAATACTCGCCAGCTCGGGTGGGCATTGTCATCGGTTCAAGCACCGCGAGCATAGACCGGTCTGAGGAGGGCTATCGAAACCTCGACGAAAATGGTCACTTGGCTCCCCGCTTTCAACAACCGTTGGTACATAACCCTCACTCACCAAGCTTGTTTGTGGCACACCATTCCGGTATTACTGGCCCAGCAATGACAATCAACACCGCTTGTTCGTCATCGGCTAAAGTATTCGCAACAGGAGCACGCTGGTTGGCTCAAGGAATTGTTGATGCAGTTCTGGTCGGCGGCGTGGATACGCTTTGTCTGAGTGTTATGTATGGCTTTAACTCGTTACAGTTAATCTCTGACACCGCATGCAGACCATTTGATCAATCTCGAAACGGCATAAATCTCGGCGAAGCGGCTGGCTACGCGATATTGATGCGAGCTGAAGACGCCATATTAGATACCGGTGTTGTGCTGCGCGGCTACGGCGAAAGTTCCGACGCACACCATATGTCCCACCCTCATCCTGAAGGCTTGGGCGCGCGCTTAGCGATTCAACAAGCACTAAACATGGCCAAGCTAAGTGCGCAAGATATAGACTATATTAATCTGCACGGCACAGCCAGCCAGGCCAATGACCTGATTGAAGGAAAGCTAATTGGCTCCATGTTCCCGAAGTCCACACAGGTATCGTCCACCAAAGCTTGGGTAGGTCATACACTGGGAGCTGCAGGCATTACTGAATCGTTGATTGCGGTTGATGCCTTACGTCGAAACAGAGTCCCTGGCTCATTAAATTTAACCACCTTAGACGAGCAGCTAGATTTGTCTATTCAAAGCGACAACTTAGCAAAACCACTAAATTATGTTATGTCTAACTCCTTTGGTTTTGGTGGAAATAATTGCTGCCTGGTGTTTGCCAAAGCCGGTGACAAGCTATGAGTGATATAGGTTTTCAGATATTAGGCGTTGGTGCCTGGGGGCCTAATTTTCAAAATTGGCCAGAGTTATCAGCAATATTAAATGGTGAAAAGTTAGCGGCCCACGAGATTAAGGGCCCCAAACCAGAAGTAATACCCGCCAACGAACGTCGCCGTGCGCCATTACCGGTTCGCCTTGCGGTAGAATCTTCTTGGCAAGCGGTAAACGATGCCGGTCTTGACCCCGCCGAACTTCCCTGTGTTTTTGTTTCAGGCATCGGCGACACACAACTAACCGATTATATGTGCACCGTCTTAGCCACCGACAACAAGGCGCTTTCACCGACTAAGTTCCATAACTCTGTTCACAACGCCGCAGCCGGGTATTGGACTATTAGCACGGGTTGCACACAAGCAGCGAACTCAGTCGCCGGCTTTCAGGAATCGGTTTCATTAGCCATGATGGAAGCACTGATTCAATGCCAAGCCGAACAGAGACCGCTGCTGATAACCTTTTACGATGCGCCAAGTTCCGAGGTTTTATGTGGGTTGTTGAAGAACGACGTTTCGTTTGCGGCCTCTATTGTCATCGCACCTCGGGGCTACTCAGAAACTCGACTCGACTTCTCAGCTCGAGTCAAGCAGCACCAATTGAAGCAAGCAGAGAATCATTGGCCAGAGCTAGATGTTCAAAAGATGTTGCAGAGCTGCTATGCAAAAAATCCCTCGGCAAAAATTCTGTCACTATTAAAATTGTTGGCGTCGGTCGAGCCGAGAAGCTCCGGTGTCATCGAGTTACCATTAAGCCAACAAACTAGCCTGCAAATAACGGTGGCTCAGAGCGCTTAATCAATATGCTTGTAAGTGACAAAAATCAATATCTGCACTAATGAATATTAAGACTAAGGATGTAATCATTGTTGGCGGCGGGTTGGCAGGGCTCACGCTGGCACACCAATTGAAATCATCTCAACCAGAGTTAGATATTTTGGTGGTTGAAAAAAGCACCTTTCCGGTGCCAGAGAAGACCGCCAAAGTCGGTGAGTCGACGGTAGAAATTGGCTCGCATTACCTCAAGGAAACCCTCGGCTTGAGCAGCCATTTCGACCAGCGGCATCTGCGCAAGCATGGCTTACGATGTTTTTTCGGTTCATCTCAAGACGATTTCTCGCAACATGACGAGTTGGGAGTAAGCGAATTATTCGGCTTACCAACTTACCAAATTGATCGTGGTGCAATTGAAAATTATCTTCAGCAACTTATCACCAGCAACGGTGTGCAACTGATCGATGGCGCGAGCACCTCAAATATTTCGATCAGCAAGTCTGATAACGCCATTACTATTGACAGCCCCCGAGGTCAGCAACGCTATAATAGCCGGTGGCTAGTCGATGCGGCCGGCCGGCAGTCATTACTAAAGAACAAACTCGGCTTACAAAAGAGTTCCGCGCACAAAGGAAATGCATTATGGTTCCGCGTCGACCGTCAGATAAAATTAGATCAATGGTCGAACGATGAGCCCTGGCAAGCGCGCATTAAAGAACCAAGCACTCGCTGGTTAAGCACCAACCATTTAATGGGCGCGGGGTACTGGGTGTGGGTCATACCGCTTGATAATGGCGCTACCAGTATTGGCATCGTGATGGATGATCAAGCGTTCTCCGAGCACGACTTCTCCACTTACGATTCAACCTTCAGTTGGCTGCAAAAGAACCATCCGCGTTGTGCCGAGGCAATCGACGGAGCCGAGCTATTGGACTACGTGGTAATTAACGATTACTCACTCGATTGCAAACAGATGTTTTCCGAGCAAGGCTGGGGCTTAACCGGAGAGTCAGGTGTGTTCGCTGATCCGTTTTATTCCCCTGGCACCGACTTTATCGCCTTTAATAACACCTTTATCAGTGATTTGGTCAAGAGCGATTTTAACGGTCAAGATATTCGCCTAAAAAGCCATGTGTATCAAAACATCAACCGCTCTTTCTTCGAGAGCACTATGTCGCTTTATACCGGCCAATATGGCGGTTTTGGTGATCGACGCATGATGTCTCTAAAACTAGTTTGGGACTATTCTTACTATTGGGGAGTGCTAACACTGCTATTTTTTCGCTCGGCGATAAGCGATGTCGCTTTGATGCGAGAGTTGAACCCAGTATTGCGTTCCGCTCAGGCCACCAATGCGCATGTTCAAGCCTTGTTCCGTAGCCGCGCCAAACAACGCCTGGTGCTGCCAGTTCAGGGCATTTTTATGAATCAATACCCACTTCCCTGCCTACAGCATTTTAATCAAATATTAAGCGACCAAGGCTCACATAGTACGCAGCAGGCGCTGGGTGAAAATGTAGAAAAGCTGCATCGAATCGCCTTCTACGTTGAGCAGATGTTGCAGGAAAATGCCAGCACGAGTATTTGCGATGAAGAACGCTCGCTTTTCGGAGACTATCGTAAGCATGTGCTGGCTTAGCGTGAGCCGTTATTGGAATAGCCTAAGCCGATTTTTGGATAGCCTAAGCCGCTATTCGAATAGGCTTAGCTCCTTTGCCTGTTTGGCTAAGACCTAATGCGCCACAAAACTATATTGGCCACGGTGATAGCCGCGGCAACTATCGCCTACCCCTTCGCTGTGTATTTTGGCATTCAGTATTTGACCGTCTCTATCCTTTCGCTAGTGTTGTTTTCACTACTTTTGCTTCGCTTGTTGATATTAGGGAACTATAAGCAACTGCCTCAGCTTATTCCTGTGGTGCTGGTTGGTATTCTTTGTTTATCGGCCGCCTGGTTTAATAGTGAGATATTGCTACGTTATTACCCGGTACTAATGAACTTACTTTTCTCGATATTCTTTGCTTTGTCGTTAATCAGCGAGCAATCGCTAATTGAACGTTTTGTCAGCCCCTTTAAAAAAGATATTAGCGTGCATGCCAAACGCTACATGAGAGGCCTCACCAAAGTTTGGGCCTTGATTCTACTGCTCAATGCCTGCGCTGCATTTTACACTGCATGTTGCCTTTCTATCAGCCAGTGGGCGCTTTATAATGGCGCGATTGTTTACCTCGGGTTTGCTGTGTTTACCTTGTTTGAATTTGCCTATCGTCAGTATTATAAAAGCAAATACGAAAATTAAATATTATCGTCGCTAAGCAGCACCCAATATAAAAAGACCAATTTGTCAGCGCAACGAAGCGAGACGAGTCGAATACCAACTATGCAAATTTTAAATTCTGAGCGTCTCACCCCCGAGCGGCTTAATCCTAAGCAACTGAATAATGAACTAGATTCAAACCTATGGCCCACATTCGAACGGTTCTCCGGCGAAGTGCCATCTTTGCAATTTGAACTACTCATCAATCAATCACTTAATTATTTTGAAGGCCATTTTCCAGAACAAGCAGTATTACCGGGCGTGGTACAGATTCACTGGGCAGGCGAACTGGCCATGCGACTTTTTTGCTGTAGTGGTTTTTGCCAACTTAAGAGCGTGAAATTTAATAGCGTTATTTTGCCTCAGACAAAGGTAAACCTTGGCTTGGACTACAACGATCAAAGCGGTAAATTGAAGTTTAGTTATTTCAATTCTGAGCAGCGCTTCTCGTCAGGCATTATGCTATTCGAGGCGACTCAATGAGCACTAACAAATACTGCCTGGTCATTCCCCACTTTAACCATGCAGCCAATTTAGCCGCATTTCTGCCACAGATTTTGTCAGCAGGCCTGCCCTGCCTGATTGTCGATGATGGCAGTACTAAAAATGCAAAACAAGATTTGCGACAGCTATTAAGCAACATTGACCAGTGTCAGTTAACCGAGCACCAAGAGAATCTAGGCAAAGGCGCTGCCATGATGACCGGCGCTAAATTTGCACGAAGCCTTGGTTATACTCACATTTTACAGATTGACGCTGATGGGCAGCATGATGTCAGTGACATTCCGGCCTTTATCGAATACAGCAAAACCTTCCCTGAGCAAATAATTTCAGGAGCTCCCTATTTTGAGGAATCCGCTCCTAAAGCGAGAGTTTATGGTCGCAAGGTGACCACATTTTGGGTAGCACTTGAAACCTTGTCTTTCGGCTTAAAGGATTGCCTATGTGGCTTTCGAGTATACCCACTGAATCAGTTTGAGGCGGTAGTAAACCACTATAGTATCGGTACTCGTATGGACTTTGACACCGAGATACTGGTCAAGTCAGTATGGGCTGGCATCAAGCTGCATTTTATTAAGACCAAAGTGATTTACCCTGAAAATAGCGTCTCTCACTTTAGATATTTACACGATAACGTTGGGCTAATTTGGCTGCATATTCGACTGATGCTTGGCATGCTAGTTAGGCTTCCGAAATTATTGCTTTGGCGCCTGACAGGCCGCTCAGCGAGCACCTCCTAATGGCTAACGTTAATGCCGTATCATCCACTCATTGGTCGTCAATAAGGGAGGCTGGCAGCCTATATGGCCTCAAATTTTTGTGGCTGATGCACCGAATTTTTGGGCGCTGGATGGTATCTTTCATGCTGCTCCCTACGGTGATTTATTTCCTGCTATTCCGGCCACAGACTCGGCGTAGTTCATATGCGTTTCTACTCGCCCACTATCGATACTTCCCCGAGTATTGGGCGAAAAAGCCAAATTATATTAACGTCGCACGTCATTTTTGGGAATTTGCAGAAGCTGTGGTCGACAAGCTGATGTCTTGGGCAATAGATATCAGTGCCGATGAGTTCTATATTCAAGACCCAGAGTATCTAGAACGGCTAATGTCGGATAAGCGAGGCCGCTTAATCATAGGCTCTCATTTTGGAAATTTAGAATACTGTCGAGGCTTCGTACATCGTTATCGCGATAAAGTTATTAATATCCTAATTCACGACAAGCATTCGGAAAACTATAATGCGCTAATGACCCAACTTAACGCTGAGTCGCGAGTTAACATATTCCAAGTAAGCGACTTCGACATCCCAACAATGCTACGTATAAAGGCTAAAATTGATGCTGGCGAGTGGATGTTTATTGCCGGTGATCGCTCGCCGCCGTCGGGTTCAAGACGCACCGCCGATGTTCAATTTATGGGAAAAACCGCGGCCTTACCCATAGGGCCGTACATGCTAGCAAAAGGTCTTGGCTGTCCGGTGGAGTTGATTTTTTCTTGTTACGACTACAGCAGTAAAAAAGAAAAAATCAGAGTTGAATTGATGAGTTTCACCGACCAAGTCGTATTAGATCGAAAAAACCGCGAACAAGAATTACAGGCGTATGCCCAACGCTATGCCCTCGCATTGGAAAAACAGTGTTCTCGAACACCGTATCAATGGTTTAACTTTTACGATTTCTGGGGCGAGGCGACAGCAAAATGAATAATTTAGCAGAGCGATTCGACAGCGAAATTCTTGATCTGATACCGCACCGGCCTCCGATGCTGTTGATTAACCGTATTCGATCTCTGAGCGCTACGGCATCCAGTTCAATTGTAATAGTTGATGAGCAAGCCTCATTTTTTCAAGCTGAAAGAGGCGTTCCAAGCTGGATTGGCCTCGAATATATGGGCCAAACAGCCGCAATGATTGCCGGCTTTCAAATACGCCAAGGACTGATCAAACCACATTTGGGGTTTCTGATCGGTTCTCGCCAATACACCGCATACCAGGATTTTTTCAAACCTGAAACGCATTTGCTGATTAGCTGTAGCGAAGCCGCTATGGTTGGCGACAATCTGGCTACGTTTAACTGTACAATTGAGGACGTCGATAGTAATAAACTATTGGCCGAAGCGAATTTGTCAGTGGTTCGTAAACCTCACCCTCGTTCTGCGGAAAACTAAAATGCTTGATCATATGCGTGCGCAAAGAGTTGTTGTAACAGGCACAGGAAATATCTCGTCCTTAGGCTCTGATTGGTCGACGGTTCGGCAACGCCTTTTACAGCAAAAAAACGCTGTGCGCGTTATGCATGAATGGGACCTGTACCCGGATCTTAAAACTAGGCTAGCTTCGCCAGTCGATGATTTTGAGCTGCCCTCCAACTTCCGCGCGAAACAAAAACGCGGCATGGGCCGTGTGGCTCAGATGGCAGTGACAGCAACCCAAATCGCTCTTGAAGATGCAGGATTACTCGGCGACGAGGTGATTAAAAACGGCCAAACAGGTGTCAGCTACGGCTCAGCCACTGGCAGCAGTGCTGCAGCACTGGAGTTTTTCGGCTTACTAGAAGATCAATCAATGAGCCGAATTAATACCACTACCTATATTCGCATGATGAGCCACACCGCCGCGGTAAATCTTAGCGTGGTCTTCGGCACCCAAGGCAGAATGTACACAACATCAAGTGCCTGCACTGCGGGAAGCCAGGGCATCGGTTTCGCCTATGAGGCTATTCGTGCTGGTCAGCAAACGATCATGATCGCCGGAGGTGCTGAGGAACTATGCCCAACTCAAGCAGCTGTATTCGATACCATTTTGGCGGCCAGTCTGGCAAATGAAACGCCGCAGCAATCTCCCCGCCCATTTGATACCAACCGAGATGGCTTAGTGCTGGGCGAAGGTGCAACAACATTGATTCTAGAAAGTTTGGAACACGCACAAGCTCGCGGCGCAACTATACTGGCAGAAATTATCGGTTTTGGCACCAATACTGATGGTGGGCACATGGTTCGGCCACGACAAGCGTCAATGCAGAAAGTAATGCAACTGAGTCTTAACGACGCAAACGTATCAGCCGCCGACATTGGCTATGTCTCTGCTCATGGAACCGCGACAGAACATGGCGATATCGCCGAATCAAACGCGACCTACCAAGTGCTAGGGCACAAACCCATTAGCTCACTTAAAAGTTATACCGGCCACACCCTTGGTGCATGTGGCGCATTTGAGTTGTGGAGTAGCATTCAGATGATGCAAGAGGGCTGGTTTGCGCCGACCGTAAATCTTAACAACATTGACCCAAGATGCGCCGATCTTGACTATATTTGCGATCAACCCAAACAGATAAATACAGATCTAATAATGAGCAATAATTTTGCTTTTGGAGGCATCAATACATCACTTATTGTACGAAATGCGAGATGCGCTAGTTTAGATGAGTAGGCGCGTATAAATTCGGCTGAAAAAAAAGCGATCGAGTCGCGGCCTAGCGATTGATTTTTCGAGGCGGCAAAGTGAAACCTAGGTGCTGCCGAAAGGGTATCGTATTAGAACCTTTCTAGCAGTAAGTCTTGAGTCGCGTTAGTCTTGAGTTGCGTTAGTCTTTTCAGTTATCATCGCTCGCGTAAATTAAGCCTGAAATTATCAAAAGAAATTACCATGACAAGAATTTTAAGTATCCTACTATTTAGCCTAGTTTTATCAGCGTGTGTAAGTCCTCCGGTAGAGTTAAATCGCTCTACCTTTGACTCGCGTAAAATTGAATCGATACGACTAATGGATCGTGATGCAAAAATTCAATATCAGCGCAGTGACTCAAGTACCGCTGCTGCTACTGCTGGAGCCGGACTATTAGGCGCGCTGGTCGGCAGTGCGATTGACGCAGGCGTGAATACCAAGCGATCTAAAAGTCTCGCCCCATTACTCGGGGCAATGGCCGACTATAACCCCAATTTATACCTCAAAAGCGCGCTTGAGAATGAAGCAACAGGCGTCGCCTTTCAACACCCAGTAAAAGTGACGACAGGAAGCATGACCGAGGGCAAACTTATTCCTCGAGTTATTCCGTCATATACCATAGCACCAGGTTTCGATAATGTTTATGTAAGCCTTAGCGTTTCAGTTGAGCAATTAATTGATAACGAAAAGGATTATCAGAGTCTTTATACCGGCAATGCCTTCAATGATAGAGAAGGCACTGACGAAGAAAAACGTCAGAATTGGATAGATAGCCCTCACAAGCTAATCGCCAAATTACAGAGTGCTATATCCGACGCAGTACAGCGCTTCGTCGCTGATTTTAATGGTGATGCTTACATTGAAGCTGAACCCGCTGTGGGCGAATACCCGGTCCATGCATTGCCACTTAAGTATACAGCTGCTGATGACAGTTCGGAAACGGTTGGCAGTCAGCAGGGTAGACCTTCGATTATGGGATCAGCTTATCCTGCTCTAGTTGAACAACTAAATTCGGCGGATACGATGACAATGCGCGCGGCCGCTATACAGGTCGGTCAAAACAAGTCCTATGATGATGAAGGTATTATTGCCGCTTGTATAAGTGTGCTCGAAAAGAACCTGGCATCAGGGGTGGGTATCAAAGATAAATACTTGATTGATGGCCTTGCATGGTGCGCTTTGAATTTAGGTAATGCGGGCAGCATGGAAAGTAAACCGGTGTTAGGTCGAATAAGCGCTAGTGATTTACCACGAAAATTACGCAAGCATGCCATGCATGCGTTGAAACAAATAAACGGCGGCAATTAAGTCGCTGTAAACAACCGGATTCTAGATGTGCAGTGGTACAGCTTTATATTTAAAGAAATTAGCACTTTGCATCATAAAAAACTGTGGTGTCGGTGGATATTCAATCACCTAGTAGGCGTGTGGTTAGTCGCTGATAGTATTTTAAATATTTCTAGCCCGACTCGATAACTAGTGTTGTTCGATTGCTATATCACCTTATGCCAATCGCTAATTCTTCGGATATCAGCGGCTACTATTTATAATCCATACAGCGAATTACTAGTTTGAATTGAGTCAGTCATTGCTTTCAGAAAATCACGCTCATATAATTTAGTCGCACACTGATTACTCTCCTCCGGCATTGGTATTCCAATAGCCCATCAGACGACAACTTAAGGAATCATCAATGTCAAAAGTACTCTATTGCACTCTTATACTGCTATTCAGTTCCATCCAGTTTTGTTACGGCTCTGATGCCGATATCGAGGATGAGCTACAATCCTACATCGAAATTTTCAATGGCGATAATTATAGTCGTCAACGCAGTGCTATTGAACCGTTGGCATGGGCCGGAATTTCTGATTCTAGGTTGTACGATCTAATTGAAGCCAAATTATTGAGCAGCTACCTTCTCAAAGGCAAGGTGGCCGCCGAAAAGGCATCATGGTTCGCCAAAGCTCTGGCCCTCTCAGGGAATGAAAAATACCTAGCCAGTCTTAATAATGCGGCTAAAAACGCAAAGTCAGGAAAAACACGTAAGCATTCTAAGACTGCATTAAAGCGCCTATCAAAGTACGCGCAATGGAATCCGGTAATATCCTCAGGTTTAAGTCAAGCACCTACCGGGGAATTAGAAAAAGCTCGGGTTAAAAACATGCTCAGAGCGACTGAGCCGGAGTTGCTTAAAATCGGAGCTAAGCGAGTTTATTATGCTCACGCTGAAGACACCGAACTGGTGGGCATTGCACGCGAGCGTCTATTGAGAGATTACGCCACTGTTAAGGGCGATGAGCAGATTGATGCCTCCGCCTGGCTGATCAAAGCTATATCCAAATCTGGCGATGCGGAAAACAAACAAGCACTTAGTAATATAGTAGAAACGGCGAGTAACAAGAAACTGATAAAATACGCAAAAAAATATTTAAACTACCTCTGAGGGAATAAATTATGAAACTAGCATTAAACCTATTACTTAGTATTTCCTTGATTTTATCGACCCAAGCGCATGCACGCAATGAGTACAAAGAGTTTTCAGTGGCCGACGCTATGGCGCTCGAAGTGTATAAAAATAAGTTGGGTGGCGAGGTGAAATTTTATTTTGGTGACACGATGCGTGCCAAGGTCGTCAAGAACATGGGCGAGTGGCCTACACTGAAAAAAACCAATGCGTTTAACAAAACAGATGAATATGCCTGTCAATGGGCCTTGTTATCCGGCCTTCTATCGCTAAAAAAGCGCGCATTGAAAGAAGGCGGTAACGCGGTAATTATAAAGACCAATAATGACCATCGGGCGAAATCCAATTCCGATGTATTTGAATGTGAAATCGGAAATATTATTGCCAGCGTTGCTCTACTCGGTACAGTCGTAAAAATTAATCGTTAAACGGCAACTTTTTCTGCAACTATTTTTGCAACTTCGTCGGAATATTCAGCAATATTCGTGTTGGCAGGCTCGGCTATGCTAGGGCCTGTCGAGCTCTTGGGCTTGTCGCTGCTGACCTTATAGTTATTCAACTTATCGGGATTCCTCAGCATAAACTGGCAAGTATACGTAAGCATTGCTTGGCTAAATTTTGATCTCGTGCCAGCGCCAGAAATTAATCGCGATAATAATCCGCCAATAAATCGATCTGCCAGCCGTCCAAATGAATACCAAGGTGTTGTGTCATCAATTCTCGGGCGCATTTCACCCAGAGTTAGAATTCGACCATCGTAAAAATGCTCTATAAGAAATGACCACGCTTTATGCCATTGACGCATTTCCTGCACGTACTGATCTAATTGTAGTTCCAACTGGGGCTGTGTAGATGCCCTATTCTTAAATACCCGTTCATCTAAGAGCCTGGCAGACTCTAACGACATAAACACGCCAGGCGAGAGCATTGGGTCTACGAAACCAAAGGCATCGCCCAATAGTATCCATCCTTTACCATAACCTCGCTTAGAAAGAAGTTGGTAGTTTGAATAAGTCATTACTTCAGAAGCCCGTTTAAAGCCCTGTTTACTCAACACAGGGTTATGCTGCATTACGTTTTCCAGGCGCTCAGCAGCAGTATTACCATATGATTGGGCGGCACTATTATTAAAGACAACACCAACAGACGTTCGCCCAGGCAATGGAATCTGCCATGACCAGCCACAATCAAGAACCGAAATCACGATTTGCCCAGGGATAGCAGAGTCACTTTCATAGTTTTCAAAATGAGCGAAATGGGCTATATCGTTACGTGGTCCACGGTCAGCCTCTATACCAAGAAATTTACTGAATAAACGTTTTCGGCCGGTGGCGTCGATGAGCAAATCGGGTTGCCTAGCCCGACTAAGGCCGGCGACGGCCAACGATTCATCAGACAATTGAATATCTCGTTCAGAATTGTCTTTAGTGGCAACAACCTTGGCGCGATGCTCGATAAATCGCACCCCCAAAGTTTGAGCTCGTTTACGTAAAACGGCATCAAATTGAGCGCGCGGGATGTTGTAGGCATAATCCGGCGTACCATTGGCCGATTTTTGAAACTCGAAATCAACCCGTGGTGAACCACTGCCGTGACGCAGCCCCGCACCCTTTTTCAACTCTGAAAATTTGGCAATCTCTTGCTCAATGCCAAGTCGCCTAATGATAGGTATCGCAGCTGGTATTAAAGACTCTCCAACGATTAATGCAGGCCGTTTGTTGTCGTCAAATATCATGCATTCTATGCTACGTTCGGCGAGAAAGCAGGCAAGTGCGCAGCCCGCTGGGCCTCCACCAATAATTGCCACATTTTTAATCATATTTATACTCATACTAAATAATACTTAGAATCTTTTCTAATTGACCGTGCAATTAGAAATACACGTGTTATAGGCGCATACGTCAAGCGCTAAAAGACTCCAGGCATGATAGATCACCAAGCCCTAGCACATACCACCGTTGACGCTTATAACCTGTCGAGTTACATACCCTGCGCCGTCCGACATCAAATAGCCAACCGCTTCAGCGATATCATCAACATTGCCGAAGCGCCCCATTGGAATCATTTTTTTTGCTTCGTCAGCATGTATACCTTCGGTCATGTCTGTTTCAATGACCCCAGGGGCAATGCAATTAACCGTGATTTTACGTTTTGCCAGCTCTATTGCCAAGGCTTTACTTGCACCAATGATACCCGCTTTTGCCGCGCTGTAGTTCACCTGACCGCGATTGCCTATAAGGCCCGAGACAGAAGACATAGTTACTATTCTCCCCCCCTTTCGTAAGCGGATCATGGGCATTATAAGCGGGTGCAAAACATTATAAAAGCCATCGAGATTAGTATGGATGACGCTATCCCACTGCTCATCCTGAAGTGCCGGAAAAGCACCATCACTCGCTATTCCAGCGTTACAAACGACGCCATAGTAGGCACCATTCGACTCAATATCTTGTTCCAGCACTTGGCGTGTGGTAGCACGGTCAGCGATATCAAATTGCAGCAGGCTAGCCGATGAACCCAGTGCTTCAACTTGTTCAAGCACCTCTTCGGCGGCAGTTTTATTACTATGGTAATGCACCGTGATGGCAAAACCCTGTCGCGCCAACTTGATCGCCGTAGCGGCGCCAATGCCTCGGCTTGCGCCGGTTACTAGAACTCTATTTTGGTCCACAGATGTGTCTCCTCAGTTGTATATTTTCTAATGCCGAGAATCTCTCAGTCTATCGCTTTTTTAGTGGCTGCTTGTGCTGTGGACTTCTGTGTTTGCGCATAGACAAAAGCGCCTAATAAATTGAATAAATTGCCTATCAACAATGTTATACCAAAGCTTGCCACTACTGGAATTGAGCTGACTCCAAGTAAGCCAAATGATAACAAGCTGGTGAGCGCTGACAGCAGAATAGCTTGCAAGGTTACACTCTGTCGATGAGTTATCTCACGGGCAAATATTGTGTAGTCCATACCGAAGCCGAGCACTAAAAATAATGCCATAACGTGAAATAAATTAAGACTAAAACTAAACAATAACCCTAAGAGAACGAGCATAGCGGAGGAACAAATAGGGACCGCGACTAACCATAATGAGTTTAGTTTTTGATAGCGCACAAGCACTAGAAGCGCAACTAGAGCATAAGCGAGTAGCAAAAGATTGGTTGCAGACTCACGTTGTTGCGCTAATGCAGTACGTGTTCGAGCAAGTGTATTTACGTACTCAACGCCCTCGAGCGGCTCTACCAATGCCGCTAACTCATCGGCGTTTACGCCTTTCTTTATCAGCACGAAGTTAACAATATTATGCTTAGAGCGTAGCCATAATGGAGGTAAGGCATCGCCAAGTAATCTCGCTACATGGTCTGGATTTAATCGCTGATTCAATCCTTGGTGGTAAGCTTGCTGGATTGCAGAAAATGGTGCTTGACTTGAAATATCGCTAAGCAGTTTTTGCGCCGCACCGTCATCACCGTACAATTTTTCCTGTAGTAGGTAGTCGTTATTCTGTTGGCTCTTTTGCGGTATCCATGCCAATAGACTGGTGAAGTTGCCTGTATCAAAGAGGCCTGATTCAGCAATTAAACTAAAAAGTTGCTCGTGCCGCTGATAGACATCGTCATCACTAGTGCCATGAATAATCAAGTATCTGCCGGGTTCATAATCATTGGCTACCGCAGCTACCTTTCGCTCACTCGCTATCAGCGCTTCAGAAGCGTTAAAAAACACACGAGGATCATCATCAAACGGCTGGCTAGAAAGAATAACACTGATGGCCGCAACCACAACAATGCCACTTATCGCCGCCCAAACAACAGGTTTAACCAACTTGATCGACCGAGAAAGCGCGCTCACCAAAAATGGAAATACTTTATTGTCGGTAATTAACCTATGACGTAAAGCCCAATCGCCCAAACATATAACGCTCAACCACGCCATTAACAGTCCGCAACACGAAAACAAAGCGACTTTTTGCAACGCCTGGAGGTCAGAAAAACTCAAGGCAGCATAACCAATCAGAGAAGTCATCAAACTCAACAGCATTGCTCTATGCAAGGCTTGTCGCTCCGAGCTTTCTATCTCACCACCTTGTGCGCCGTGGTAGAAGTAATGCAATGAATAATCGATTACGATCCCGATCAAGCTGGCTCCAAACACGATCGTCAATATATGCACACTGCCATAAATCAGATGAGTGGCTACGAATGCAAAGCCAACGCCCAATGCAATCGAAATAAACGGTAAAAGCAGAGCACGTAAACTTCGAAAGGCGAACAATAAAAGTAGAATCACGCCAATGCCTGAGCCTATAGTTATTCGGCTGATGTCCTGCTTAGAATCTTTTGCAGCTTGAGCTGCGAAGAAAAATACGCCTGAACGGTCCACAGTCACTGGGTAGTCAGACTTCACCTCGGCCATGATTATGTTCAAATCCGTCATCAAAGACTGTTGCACGTTCATATTCATAGCGCCGTGATCTATTCTGAGATTTACCACCGTGTTAAACCCGGCGGCATCAACGTTCGATAAGCCGGCACTGGGGTTATCAAGTAGAGCCAGCAATGTATTACTGTGCCAGCCAAGTGGGTCATCAGCAAAAGGATAAAGACGTATTTGTTCGGACAGGCCAAAGAGAGAGGCCTTGGCCTGTTGCGCTATCGCCTCGGCGTCGCTCGATATCAGTTCGGCGCGCTGATCTTCACTTAATAATGAAAATCTAAAGGGCTTGATACCCGCAATCAATTTTTCAGCCGAAACCTCGGAGCTTGGCAATATCGATAACTCTGAGAGCTTAGATAATCTATTTATTAATTGCTGCTCAGCCTCGAACACAGAATCATCATCCTCGCCCGATACTAATAAAAGTATGCGTTGTTCAACATTTTGAGTTAATTGCTTGATGGCTGAGCGCGTCTCAGCTGTGTTCTGGATACTTGGCGAGATATCCGCGAGATTAGTATCGATCTGAAGCTGATTAGCAATACGCAGGCCAAACACAGAAGCAGTAATTATTAGAGCGACAAACAACAGTCGCCAGAATATCAATATGTTATTTAAATTCATCGGCACACAGCTACAGATAGGCTCTTAACTTAGGATGCATCATGTAGCAAGGCACATTCCTGCTTGCTCAATGTCACCACGTCCGAGCACAGGAGATCCGAGTTCATCAGGCTCTCCACGTTTTCGACCTTGCTTGATATTATTCGGGTCCATTGGTCTTTACGATCCAACATCGAGATGCCGATCGACATCGACGGCTCGGTCCCTTCCGCCTTTTTTGTCTGCGCCAAATCCAGTTCGATTACCTTTAAGCCACGTTTCAACGACCGTTTACGTGGCTCAAGAATATAGACTTCCGCACTGGGCTCACAGGTATCACTCCCTTCTTGACACTCTATTTCGGGTCTAGTTGTGATCTCAAACTGCGCAGAAATCTGATCTTGATCACCGCCGATCAGACTATTTAGTAATCGCCCCAAGGTTTTACCTTGCGCGGATTTGAGTGCTTTCACCTTCTGTTGCTGAAGGCTATATGCCTTTCCGGATTTTCTGAATACGAAGGTTTGAGATACAGGGGCCTTAGTTTTCCAAATTACGCCCGCTTCGCAGTGATAGAAAAATACACCTGCTGAAAGCAACGGGCCGACAAAGCCCTCCACGTCTTTAGATTGCGTGAACGAACCGCTAAATGAGCAGCCCTGTGACGGCAACGGTAGCGGTACCTGTTCGAGCGAATAGGATAAATTCGACATGCCTAGCATGATACTAATAAGACATAGCGCTACTGTCCGACTTGTTTTTTGCTTTTGCATCATCAAGACCTCAATAGTTTTTCAACAGCATCGATAAGCTCGGCAGGGCTTTGGAATTGAGTGATTTGCTCGGGCATCAGAACCGCAACTTGGGTTGTGCGCCCTTTGGTAAGTCTATCGCCGCTACTTAAATCCGTGATCAGATAATCAATATCAAGCTTATGTTGCCAGCTTTTAAGCGTGGCTTTAACACGAATCTTTTGCTTAAAAATAATTGGTTTGACGTAGCGACATTGCAGGTCGATAACGGGGAAGAAATATCTTGATTCTTCCATTTTCTGATAAGGGTAGCCTATCTCCTCTAACAATTGGCAACGTGCTATTTCAAAATACTTGGGGTAATTGCCATGCCAAACTATCCGATACGAATCGACATCGAAAAACGCTACTTCCATATCAAAATATGTTTCCAAGGGATTATTCATACAATTATGCCTATCAATGTAATCACTCGCTCGAAGCGCTCGTTCGTTGAAAAATAGATAGCTAGATAGAAAACTTATTGCTGATGAATGATATTGGCCACATCATCAATGGTTCTAGCGTCCTTAAACGCCTTCGCATCAATCTCTTTACCAACAAATTTCTTTAGCTCGATAAGTAGGTCAATTGTATCAATACTGTCGATATCTAAATCGTCATATAATTTCGCGTCGGGCACAAGTTGGGCAGGTTCTATTTCAAACAAATCGACCAGAACCTTATTTATTTGTTGCAGAATATCTTCTTTGCTGTGCTTCATACGATTATAAAAAATTGAGTTAAATAAATAGGGTTAAGTGAATTACAAGAGACTAAGTTAGCGATTAGCACACGAGAATTATATCACCAAGCTGAGCGTGAATAATTCGTATTTAGCGTTGCTTCGGCAGCGCGGTAAAATGCGCCCTATTTCCGATCAAGCAAAAGGCTCAGCTCACGAAAGTAATAGTCTCTGAGCCAGCGGGTTAAATATCGGTACTGCAAGGTGCGCGGTAATGCAGCATCGACACAATCGAGAACTCGTAACGATGGGTCAAAGCGAATCGATATTAGCGATTTCACCGTTGGTAATTGATACCATTTTTCACCTTTGCCCAGCACTCTTGGTGTGCAAGTGACCACAATAGGGAGAATGGGCGCGTTACTTGCAATGGCTATATTAGCGACACCGCGCTTAAACTCGAGTTGAAAATCGCTTTTGTTGCGTGTGCCTTCGGGGAAAATCAAGATATTCTCGCCGACCTCGAGTTTACTCTTGGCTATGTCAATTAAATCATCGTGATCATTCGGTATATAGCCCGCCAGTCGAATAGGAATACGAGTAAACGGGTTACGACATAAATCACTTTTCACCACGCAACATAGGTTGTCGACGTAGGCAAGAATAAACAAAGCGTCAATCAACATCGCGTGATTCGAAATCACTAAATGGCCTTTTACATCTTGCTCTCTCGCTTGCGTTACCGTAAAACTAAATAGCCCTAAAAACTGCATGAAATTCACGTAAAATCGGCACAAGCCACTGATTACATTGCGAACTTTATGTTGCTTAACGCTCTTATCCATTGGCACCAAAGCCAGAAAGAATATGTATAAGCCAGGCAACGATGCCCCCACGCCAAAGACAACATAGCTTAGCCCTGCAGCTGCGATTCGCCAATAATGATTGATGGAAAGTAACGACAAGACGCGTGAGCCCTATAAAGTCAAATGTATAGTCAGAAGTTCTAAAGGCGTTTATTCAGATATACAGAAGCACTCTATTTCGACCAATAGATCTGAGCGACAAATATCAGCATGCGTATAAATTGCCAAGATATTGGGAAACAGTTCTTCGACAATACGTTTACACTCCTCGTAATCTGCACGGTCACGCAAGTAAACACGTAATGTACCAATGTCATTGCGGGTAAATCCGGTATTTTGCAGTAAATATAGAATATTGTCGTTAGTAGTATACAGCTGTAAGCGTAAATTGCCGCGATGCACAGAATCGTGCCCTAGAATACTGGCAGTCCCGGAGATAAAACATAGGCGTTTATCGCCTACCGTCGCTGTTGTAGCCCGCGCGAATGACGGGCTGCTCGGCCCATACTGTCGCGGATAATCAAATGCATCAACCTGCCGAGGGTTAGCATGATGCGTGGGAGCGACGCTGGTCGTCAGCGCACATACTGTAATGCCATTGCTGTAATGGCCTACCGCTGATGCTGCTGGAAATTGTTGATCGAGCAGCTTATGCTCAGTGAATGCCGTTAAGCGCCCATTACAAAAACGCTTATAGTTTTCTGTATCGCCGTTGCCATGATTAATGTGTGGAATATAGTTCCAAAAACGCAAAAGCTCACTCTGCGGCGACTGTTCAACGAAGTTAAGCATCTGTTGATATACTGAATAAGTGACTTGTTCAAAATCATCTTCTTCAGTAAGCGGAGCAGTGATGGTGATGAACTGAAAATTATTGGACCGACGCCAAGTACAATTTCCTTCGACGCCATGTGCCACTACATCTTCGGACAGCTGCCATACCTCCAGACATTCTTGTCCAGAGATTTCGGCCACGCGAATAGACGGTGCAGTAACATTGTTAGAACTATTACTGGAACTATTATCGACACTTCCCGTGGCTACATTCTCATAAGACCATAGAGCCAAAGTGTCCGCTTTTAGCAGCAGTTCATCGACCGAAAGTGTGGAATGAAAGTTTTGTAGCATAGTAGATAATACAGGTGCTTTTGATGACAAATGACATCACAAGCCAGATGCGAGACAAACGTCAAACATCTAGCTCAAACAAGCAGCACACTATTCCTTATTGGATTTTTATTAGAGTTTGAGCAAGCTATTTCTTACGAATATCAGACTTAAGCTCAAAGCATATTATATTTTTATTTAATCTAATAGTTTAAACTTTCGGCCTTTAAAAATAAAGATCAAAACACTTGGAGAAATCATTTTGGCAACTCAAACTGAAGCAGAATTAGCCCTAGCGGTACTTCTGATAGAAATACTCAACTTAGAAGACATAGAAGCGAATGAAATAGAGCCTGAAGAGCCTTTATTTGGTGAAGGTTTAGGCCTCGATTCTATTGACGCGCTGGAGATTGCACTG
>JAFMHC010000250.1 GCA_017854775.1 Gammaproteobacteria bacterium
CACACAAAGATTTACCAACCTCATAGCCAGCAGCGGCGATAAACGTATTAGCAATTCCGCCACCAACAATCAGTTGGTCAACTTTGCTCGAAAGCGCATCAAGCACGGTCAATTTTGTAGAAACTTTTGAACCGCCAACAATTGCGACAATAGGCCTTGCCGGCTCATGTAAAGCTTTTGTCAGTGCTGTTAACTCACTGCTTAACAACGGCCCCGCGCACGCAAGCGGCGCATACTTCGCCACTCCATGGGTCGACGCTTGCGCCCTGTGGGCTGTGCCAAATGCGTCCATTACGAACACATCGCACAAGCTAGCCATGGCCCTTGATAGCGATTCGTCATCGGCCTTTTCACCGATATTAAAGCGAACGTTTTCGCACAAGACAATCTCACCATCACCCAACTCAATACCGTCTAGCCAGTTTTTCTCAAGACGCACTGTTTTGCCCAAGAGCTCGCTCAACCGAGTCGCAATCGGCTGAAGTGTCAACGCATCTTCCGGTTGGCCTTCGCTTGGCCGACCAAGATGAGACATCAACATTACCTTAGCTCCCTTTTCTAGCGCCAACGTTATTGTTGCCAGCGATGCCCGGATACGCGCATCGTTACTTACACTGCCGTCTTTCATAGGCACATTGAGATCTTGGCGAATCAGAACTCGCTTACCGGCGAGGTCTAGGTCTTGCATACGAAGTACGTTCATTTAAGCAGTCTATTAAGTAGGGTTATAAGGTTTGAAGCTATATGTGATCAAGCCGGTTACAGCTGACTAACGGTTTTGACTACATTGTCGACGGTAAAACCAAAATGCTCAAATAACTGATCAGCAGGAGCCGATTCGCCAAAGCTGGTCATGCCGACAACAGCGCCCTGAAGGCCAACATATTTGTACCAATAGTCACTAATGCCGGCTTCTAGCGCTACACGCTTAGTCACTGAACTCGGAAGAACGCTTTCTTTATAAGCAGCATCTTGAGCTTCGAAACAATCGGTCGAAGGCATTGATACTACACGAACCGCTTTGCCTTGCGCCTCAAGAGCAATAGATGATTCCATTGCTAAGGCTACTTCTGATCCTGTAGCAATCAAAATAACGTCAGCCGTGCCATCGCAATCTTTTAACACGTAGCCGCCTTTTTCGATATTAGCTAACTGTTCTGCATCACGGGTTTGATGGGGTAGATTTTGACGAGAAAATACTAGGCTGCTAGGCTTGTCTTGGGACTCTATGGCAACTTTCCATGCGACCAATGACTCAACCGCATCACACGGCCGCCATAGTGACATATTAGGAATTAACCGTAAGCTTGCAACGTGCTCAACCGGTTGATGTGTTGGTCCATCCTCACCCAGCCCGATTGAGTCATGTGTCAAAACATAGATTACCGGCTGCTTCATCAGCGCTGACATACGCATACCGTTACGCATGTAGTCAGCGAATACTAAGAACGTGGCACCGTAGGTTTTGAACCCGCCATGCAGTGTAATCCCGTTTGAGATAGCCGCCATGGCAAATTCACGCACACCGAAGTACAAATAGTTACCCGAGGCATCGTCAGCACTAATACCCTTAGAGCCGCTCCAAATGGTGTAGTTTGAGCCAGCTAAATCAGCCGACCCGCCGATTAGCTCCGGCAATAGTGGACCAAGTTGGTTCAACGAGTTTAAGCTTGCTTTACGTGTCGCAATTGTTTGTGCGGCTTGATCAGCTTGAACCACTAGCTTGGCCGATTCTTCAGCCCAGTTTGCCGGCAAATCACCCGTCATACGACGTAAAAATTCAGCCGCTTGCTCAGCGTTTGCAGCTTGATATGCGTCAAAGGTTAGCTGCCATGCTCGTTCGGCGTCGGCTCCTTTCTCACTACCATCCCAAGCCGATTTAATATCAACTGGCACTTCAAATGGTGCCGCATCCCAACCAAGTTGCTCACGCACCAAGGCAACTTCATCGGCCCCAAGAGGTGCACCATGACAATCTTCGCTGCCTTCTTTATTAGGCGAGCCCTTACCGATGACGGTTTTGCAACACACCAACGTGGGCTTAGATGTCTCGGCCTTTGCTTGCGTTATAGCGGCGTGCAAAGCATCTGCATCATGGCCATCGACTGCGTCGACTACGTGCCAGCCATAAGCTCTAAAGCGAGCAGGCGTGTCGTCAGTAAACCAACCTTCAACTTCGCCATCAATCGAAATGCCGTTGTCATCCCAGAACGCAACAAGTTTACCAAGACCGAGTGTGCCAGCCAAAGAGCATGCCTCATGAGAGATTCCTTCCATCATGCAGCCATCCCCCATAAACACGTAAGTATTATGGTCAACGATGGTGTGCTCAGCGGTATTAAACTGGGCCGCTAGCGTTTTCTCTGCAATAGCCATACCAACGCCGTTAGCAATACCTTGCCCCAGCGGGCCTGTAGTGGTCTCGATCCCGGGCGTATAGCCGTACTCAGGATGCCCCGGTGTCTTCGAATGAAGTTGACGAAAGTTTTTTAAATCTGCCGCGCTTAAGTCGTACCCCGAAAGGTGGAGAAGCGAGTAAATCAACATCGATCCGTGACCATTAGACAATACAAACCGATCTCGGTTATGCCAGTTTGGATTTTTCGGGTTGTGACTCAAAAAATCGTTCCACAGAACTTCGGCAATATCAGCCATGCCCATTGGCGCACCAGGATGACCTGAATTAGCTTGTTGAACAGCGTCAGCGCTGAGCACGCGAATTGCGTTAGCGAGTTGTTGGCGATTTGTCGACGACATTAGAGTAGCTCCTTGAGCAAAGATTTGGAAAATTTAGGCCAGTGCCATAGAGCCGAAAACAGGCCGACACACACCACGCCTAAGAACAGGGCGTAATATAACAAATTTGGATATCGATGCCCTGAATGCGAGCACAAATAATTGGTTTTTTGCACAGCTTTATAGCGAGGACTATGAAAAGAAAGCAATACCGCCAGCGATTACAATACCAGCGGTGTTATTTGCGCTCTGATTTGACCCGATTGAGCCACTATCAAGAACCGAGGAAACAAATTCTAATTAGTGCTTTCGCAAATAAGCTTAGAAGTATGAGAACGCGACACCCAGTGCCACTAGCTTAGGAATAATAAAATTAGTATTACCAATCTTTACTACCGCTTCAATGTAACGCTTATCCATGCCCTCTGGCACATCGCCGAATTCCATGTCTGGCTCCACAGTGATTCTCTTTACTTCGCCATGACAAAGTAAGCCTGAATATGTTTTTCGTGCCGCATTTGGAATTGGATTTAGCACAACCAGCAATGCATCGTCTGCAGACTCGCTCTTAACTTTCAATTTAGCATCATGCAGACCACCATAAGAGACCACCGGCAAGCGCTGATTACGCCAATTCACATGCCCTTTCATCCAGTTCGCAGGGGCTTTTGTCAACATTTCTATTTCGGGCTTAGCAACCACTTCTGAAATGGTTTCGACCGGCAGCAACAATGGCATCGTTACCGAAGGCAAAATATAACAATCTAGTGTTTCAGTGCTCATAAGTCAGCATTATTTCTCTTGTTGAGGTCTCTTATTGTTGCTACAACGATTTCTATGAATCTAGCTCGATTGGCGCATCAAGTTTTAAGTGTTGGTTGAAAACCTGCACCAAGTTCTCTAATAAATAGGGTTTGCCTAGAAAAGCGCTACATCCTAAGGCCGTTGCTTTATCAATATACTTCTCGGTTGCACGAGACGAGATCATCACTACCGGAATATGCTTTAGTTCAGCAACCGATTTAACCCATTCTAATAGTTCGAAGCCATCCATTCGGGGCATCTCTATATCTAGCAAGATCATATCTGGCGCGCTTAGATTCAATTGAAGCTGAGCGTCTAAACCATCTTTGGCCAGCACCGAATTAATTCCCAAACCGGTGATGTCACGCTCAGCAGACTTACGAACAGTAAGTGAATCATCGACCACCATAACAGTAGGAATAGTTTGGGAGACGGTAGTATTCTGTTCCGGAATCGATACAAATGATTCGTAGTAAGAAATTCCAACCAAGTCTAACAACAGCACTACCGAACCATTAGCTCGAATTGTTGCACCAGCATAAATCGGGATTCGACCTAAGTGATCACCAAGATTTTTAACCACAATTTCTTGAGTATCAAGTAACTTTTCAACAATGACGGCAATATTTTGCACACCAGCATTAACTAAAATCACCGACTGCTTGCCAGTCAGAGTTGCTAACGTAGAGTCATAGCCCAAGTAATCTGCTAAATCGATTAGCGCATAGCTCTGATTACCAACATCCATTTTAGGCTTGTCTGCTTTCAGGTGACCTATCAATTCATCGGTATCGACATTGATGATACGCTCAATAGTTCGTGCAGAAATAGCAAACATTTGATCGCCGGAATTAACGAACATTGCGCTAGAAACCGCAAGCGAGATCGGTAGTCTGATAATGAAATGCGAGCCAACGCTCTTATTTTCAATATCGTACGCGATGCTACCACTCATACGTCGCAAGGTTGATTGAACTACGTCCATTCCGACACCACGGCCTGAAATTTGGGTCAATTTCGAAGCTGTACTAAATCCACTTTGTGAGATATACATCAGCATATCTTCTGGGTTCAGCGGCTGATCATCAGTCAGTAATTTATCATCAATAGCTTTGGCTCTGATTTTCTCCAAATCTAGACCCACACCATCGTCACGCACCGAAATCATAATTTCTCGGGCTACCTGGCGGCACTCTACGGTCACTTTACCGACCTTGACCTTGCCTGCTTTTGTACGATCTTCCGGCGTTTCAATACCGTGGTCTACCGCGTTCCGCAGCATGTGTTCTAGCGCAGGGACCACTCCGTCAAGAATAGTCTTATCTAAACGCACATCAGAGCCGACCATTTCTAGCTCGACATCTTTTTTCAACTCGCGGCCAGTTCTACGTACAACCTGTCGCAACTGAGCACCGATACCGCCGAACGATACCAGTCGGACCTGCATAATTTCATCTTGCAGTTCTCGATTCAGACGCTCTTGCTTTTGCAGTGACGTCTCAGCTTTGTAAACGAAGTTGCTTAAACTATTTTGGATACCACCGAGTTCATCGAGGTTCTCGGCCAAGCCGCGTGATAACTGTTGCAACTTAGTGTATCGGTCGAGCTCGAGCGGATCAAATTCATCGCCTCGCTCTGTGTTTAAACTTTGATTAGTTCGTGACGTAATTTTACTGTCGGCTTCAATTTCCAGCTCTCTAAGCTGCGTACTAAATCGCTGAACATTGTTATAAAGTTCCTCAACAACCGACTTAACAGAAAGCACGTCTTCTCGCATCTGCGAGCGATTCATACTCGCATCACCAACGAAATTGGTTAGTGAATCTAGAGTGTCAGTTCTGATTCTGAGTGCAGCAGCTCTATCTCGAGCCGCTTGCTCTTGTCGATTAATATCTTTTTGTTCAGCGACACTGACCTCGGTAGACCCAGGCACAAAAATGGCAGCTTCGACGGTTGACGCTGTGGCTAATGCGTCAACCTTAGGTTTAACTGGCTTATCACTTGATGGCGAATTTTCCGAGAGCTGTTGCATCAGCTTGGTATAATCGTCGACTGCCTTGCCAGCGACTAATCCATTGCCACCAGTAATAATGACATCGAAGGACTCCTCTAAGAGCGCCTTAGCGTGTGTAAATTCATCATCGCTTTGAATCGATAAATCTTCTAGATAAACTTGAGTTCGATTTATAAGCGGCTTGATATCTTCCAGTACATCGACGCTGTCGTCGGCTAAATTACTCAGCGCAACGCATTGATCTAACATCTGAGGGGCAATAGCCTCCCATCCTTTAGCCGACTTCCAGTTAGCATTGACTTCACTTATTTGAGAGGCAATTAGCGTTAAGCCCTCAGTAATATCAATGTTACTAAGTTCGTCGTCAGCTTGCGCTTTTTCAGCCTCTTTTGCGGCATGAATGATTTCAGCCTTAGCCGCACTCTGATCGACCTTGGTATCTGCCGCAACCCCAAGTTTTACCAACAACTCGTTAGGTGCTTGAAACTGATTATTCGCTTGGTACTCTTTCGATGCGAAATCAACCGCATCTACAAACAGCTCAAGTGTCGTTCTAACGTCACGAAGATCATCTTCGTTACGGATGAAGTTACTCTCTAGAAAGCTTTCTGTGTGGTGCGTTAAATCGCCAAGCGCGTTCGCTTCGGCCATTAAAGAACTGCCTTTAATAGTATGCAAGTGGCGCATGACATTAGCCATTGCAGGGCCCATTTCGCCGAGGCTCGACAATTTTGCGACTTCATCATCTAGCTCATGATGCAGGCTCTGGAGCTCTTCAATGAAGATATCTCTAAGCTCAGGGTCAATATCATCGCCATCTTTTATGATAATCTGAGCCGCTACTGGCTCTGGCTCTGGCTCTGGCTCTGGCTCTGGCTCTGGCTCTGGCTCTGGCTC
>JAFMHC010000032.1:0-25114 GCA_017854775.1 Gammaproteobacteria bacterium
TGGTGTTTATCATGTTGATATTCTTTATCGTGACCGCCAGCTTTGTAAAAGAATCTGGCATTGATATAAACAAGCCACCAGCGACTAATGAACCACCAAATCCTGATGCGCCTAAGCCGATTGTAGTCGAGATTGATAAGCTTAATGAGATTCGGATCGAACGCAATATAGTGGATTTTCGAGCTATCAAATCGACGGTAACTCGACTTAGAGCCGAGCGACCAGATGCCGCAGTGGTTGTTAAGGTTCACCCAAAAGCGCAGACTAAAGCTATAGTGCAAGCTATTGACGGGATTAAATCCGCCAATGTTGCTCAGCCTACGATTACCTTAAGTGATAGCTGAAGAAGAAAGTTGATAGGTAGGTTTGTTAAAAAAGCGTGCTACTGAGTACGCTTTTTTATTGTCCACAGTTTTGATAGCTGGCGTTGAGCTTTTTTGCACCCTAGTAATGTCTCTTTTATGGTTACCGGTGATTCGGCTCGAAGTTGTAATCAACACGTGATAGCTTAAAGTATCACTAACAACGGAGAATGATATGTCTATTTTGTTAAGAAGAAGAGCTAATCAGGTAAATGTTGCAAACTCAGTTCCGGAGTCTGACGTAGACATAACGCCAATGCTTGATGTGGTTTTCATTATGCTTATTTTTTTTGTTGTCACTGCTAGCTTTGTGAAAGAGACGGGAATTGGGATAAATAAACCCGCCAACGATGGGATTAGCCAGCCTTCAACACCGCCTATTATTGTAGAGATATCATCTGCGAACGTAATTCGTATTCAAAACTTTGAAGTTAGCACGGCGGCAATTCGGTCTACCATTGTTAGGTTGCGAGCAGAGTCCCCAGATGCAGCAGTCGTGGTTCGCTTAGATCCGAATGCGAAAACACAGATTATGATTGCAGCAGTAGACGGTATTCGCGCTGCTAAAGTTGAGTTTCCCTCTGTCGGTTTAATCGGTGGTTAAAACATTGCGTCGGAATAAGGCGCATTCGTATTAAAAAGCGTTTACAACAAAAATTTGGTAATACTGGGAATGCTTGGTGATTAATGGTTAAGCCAAGAAAACCCCTAGACGGCAATAGCCGGACAAAATACTTAGGACGAAAATGATTAAAGTTGCAATTAACGGTTTTGGCCGTATTGGTCGTAATGTCTTACGAGCATTATACGAAAATGGCTATAGAGAAAATATTGAGATAGTGGCTATAAACGATTTAGCTCCAATTGAATCGAATGCGCATCTGCTGCAATACGACACTACTCATGGAAGGTTTAACGCTAAAATAGAGTTTACCGATAACAGTATTAGCGTTGACGGCGTAGCAATTCCGGCGTTTATGCAACGAAATCCAGAAAAGCTGCCTTGGGGTGACCTATCGGTAGATATCGTGTTTGAATGTACCGGTTTTTTTCGAGCGCGCGAGCAAGCAAATCTGCACATTAAGGCGGGTGCAAAGAAAGTGTTGGTGTCAGCCCCAGGTAAAGGTCTTGATGCGACTATTGTCTACGGAGTTAATCATGATCGTCTGACCCACAGCGATACATTAGTTTCTAATGCCTCATGTACGACCAATTGTTTAGCTCATCTCGCCAAGGCCTTGAACGACACTATTGGCATCGAAAGCGGACTTGCCAATACCGTGCATGCTTACACCAATACTCAGAATCTTCTTGATTCCTTTCATAAAGATAAGCGCCGGGCGCGTGCTGCCAATTATTCGATGATCCCAACTTCCACGGGGTCTGCTAAGGCAATTGGCGATGTTATTCCAGAGCTAGACGGCAAGCTTGATGCCGTGGCGGTACGAGTACCGACACTCAATGTGTCGCTACTAGATTTTACCTTTGTACCAACTAAATTGGCCGATCTTGATTTGATCGAATCCGTATTTCATGATTACTCTCAGGGGCGTGAAAGGGTGTTTGAGCTAAATCGGCAACCATTGGTTTCAATAGATTTCAATCATAACCCAGCGTCCTGCATCGTAGATCTTGAGCAAACGCGAATAAGTGGCGGTTTGATTAAGGTGCAAGCTTGGTATGACAACGAGTGGGGCTTCTCTAATCGCATGTTGGATACCGCGTTAGCTATGTCTCAAGCTGCATAGTGCCGCTCTATAGTTTGTCATCATAGATTGTAATAATAGTTCTGCAATATTGATCCGTCACACTGATTAACCCGAATCAAATATGAATAAAATTCAGTTTTAGATTGAATCTGCTTAAGTGTAGCGACTTATAAAGTGGCGTGGCATTTTGAAATGTCGGCAGAGCGGCGAACAATTTAAGATTTTGGGCAAATAATATCCAGACACACCTATTGTGTTGGTGTGATCTGTAATGCTTTGGCGAGGCCTTTAGTACTTTGGCTGGGCCTTTTAATGCTTAGGTGAAGCCTGGCGATTCGAAGCATCCTTACAACTTTTAATTTTATACGATACCTCAATGAGCACTCCTTCGATTAGCACCTCAATACGAAATTCCCTAGAAGAACTAGCAATTAGCGACAAGGCCAGCGGTATAAAGGCCAAGTTTAGCGTTGATTTGGATCGGGTCGATCGATTCAGTTTTGATTTTGGTCAGTTCTATATGGATCTGAGCAAGACCCATATTAGCCAAGAACTACTATCGATTTACTTAAAATTTGCAAATGAAATCGATTTTGTTGCTAAAAGAGAGTCATTGCTGGCCGGCGAACGAATCAATAATTCTGAAGATCGTTCGGTGCTGCATACGCTTTTGAGAGATATCAGTAATCAAGGTATTTCAATGAGCGATGATGATGTGTTGGCGCAAGCCAAAGCATCGAAAGCTCAATTCGTTGATCAGTATCACCAAATTCAGCAACAGTTGTCGAAACGAGAGCATGCTATCAAAGACATAATTCATGTCGGCATTGGTGGTTCATCATTAGGCACTCAGCTAGTTTTCGAAGCGCTGAAAGACCTAAATAGCTCGATAAAGGTGCATTTTATCGGCAATATCGACGCTCATCAATTAGTCGATGTCCTGAGTCAATGCGAGTTAGCGAACACCTTAGTGATCGGGGTATCAAAGACGTTTACAACTGCAGAGACATTACAGAATCTCGATTCTATCGCCGATTGGTTTAAAGCAGGCGGAGTGAATAATCCTCTGGCACACTTTTATGCCGTAACGGCTGCGCCATCTAAAGCTCATGATTACGGTATACCGTCGAATAATATCGTGTCCTTCCCTACTTGGGTCGGTGGTCGATACTCGGTTTGGTCTTCGGTTTCATTATCGGCGGCGCTGGTTATCGGGATAGAGAAATTTGAAGAATTTTTATCTGGGGCTGCCGCACTCGATAAGCATTTTTACACCCAAAGTCCGGAGACAAACGGGTGTTTTCTAGCGGCTATGCTAGATCATTATTATGTCAATTTTCTATGCGTTAAGTCTCGAGCAATCTTTGCTTATGACTTCCGGTTGCGATCACTCGTAGACTATCTGCAGCAGTTAGAGACAGAAAGCAATGGTAAAGATCGGCAGCGTAATGGCGACCCTGTTGATCAGCAGACGTCCCCTGTCGTATGGGGTGGCGTTGGTACCGATGTTCAGCATTCAGTTTTTCAAATGCTGCACCAAGGTACATCATTGATCCCGTCTGAATTTATTTTAGTCAGAGACCCGGATCATGACTTGGTCGAACATCATAAAGAATTATTGGCAAACGGTTTGGCGCAAACTGCTGCCTTATTGGAAGGCCAAGACAAAGCCCAAATTGATAGTATACATGCTCAGGACGGCTTGACCGACCTCGCTAAAAGAGCAAAAATATTTAGTGGGGACCGACCATCAACAACAATTTTGCTAGATCGACTCACGCCTAAGGCCCTAGGCGCATTATTAGCGTTCTATGAGCACCGTACGTTTTGCTTCGGGGTGTTTGCCAATATCAATTCCTACGATCAGATGGGTGTTGAACTGGGAAAACGGTTAGCAACTCAGGTTAAGCCTCTTCTGGACCCGGTTAAACCAATTCAAGATAGCGAGCAGACACAAAAAAGCGCGGAGGGTTTTGACCCTTCCACGCTTAGTTTGTTAAGTAAAGTAGGTAGCAGCTAGTCTAATCTGAACTGAACCTTGGTCGAAATCGACGTGCTGCGAACAGCTAATCCTGTCGTTTGATTTCGCGCTGGGGAGAAGCGCCATTTCTTTACTGATTTTGTCGCTGCGTCATCGAAGGTATCGCCGGGCTCAGATGCAACAACACTGACATCAGCGGGTCGTCCGTCAGTATCAATAAAGAACCGAACCTGAACCCAGCCTTCGACACTATTTTTCAATGCTCGTGACGGATAGCGCGGAGCTTCACGACTTATGATCTTAGCCGGAATGATTTTTTGCGGCTCAGGTTTGACTTCTTCCACTACTGGTGCAGCCGCTTCAGTCGCTGTTTCAGCGGCTACTGCTGCCGCCGCTGCTTGCTTAGCTTTCACTTTCGCAGTTAATTCGCTCAAGCCCTCACGGTCAACATTTAAGCGCTTAATTAGAGCGGTATACTTGCTGGTATCCTCAGTGTTATCCGCTTCGAATGCAGCATTAGCGAGCTTAAGTAGCCCTGTGCTTAACGCTTTAACTCGTGGCTCAGAATTTGATTTACTGATCTTATTCGACTTCAAAGCCTCTGACACAAGTGAATAGGCGTTTCCGCTTGTCGGTGGGGTAAGATTACCTTTCTCAAGCGCATCATCGATGTTAGCAATTAATACTTGCTCGGCTCGCAACGCCGCCGCCGCTGATGACGCACCAGCTTGCTCGTCACCTAATCGGTCTAAAACAGCCGTTGTTTTAGCGATATCTTCTGCTGAGCCATTTTCTTTAATGTCTTTAACGTGAGTAGTGATCGCCTCACCGAGTTCATCGGTAAGTTTATCGTTGGCGAGATTAAGTGGTTCAATTGCCCGTAATGCTTCTATTGTCTCCAAAGCTTTATCGAAATCAGCAGACGCGACTTGCTCGTCATAAGATGTTCGCAAGGATTCCGCTACTGTTTTACGGCCTTCGTATGCTGTTGGGTCGTAAGGGTCAATCGCCAAAACCTGATCATAGTACTCTAGGGCGTTATCGCCTTTTGGCGCAATATAACGACCATCAAGTAAAGCATTTGCAGCTTGTTGATTTAATTCGTTAGTAATCGATACGGTCGATGCGCTATCTTCAGCAACTTCAGCGGTCTGTTGTTGAGTGCTATTGAGCACGACTGGCGCAGCGGCCTCATCGTCGCCGCCCAAGAATAAGAAAGCGATAATTGCGAGTACGACAACACCGATGCCTGCATAAATCGCTGGGTTAGTTTTGCGACCTGCCGCCAGTGAATCTAAGTTTGCTTTGTTCTCAGCAGGCCCGACCGTCATTATGTCTTCGCCAGCCGCCTGTTTAGCAACCAATTCAGCGTGCAGCGCATAGCCTGATTTAAACGCTAGGAATATTTGATTTGGACTAACCGGCTTGTTGAACGCACGATACACCAATGGCTGTATGTTTGATTTTAGAATTTCACTTAGCGGCTCTTTTTCACCAACCATAATTAAAACTTGGGTCGGATCGGCTTGCTTTAGCTTGATCGCTTGATCAATTGCTGCCTCTACACCGCCACCAGCACTGTCGATATCAAAGATAATTATGCCATTACCTTGAAGTAAATCTGAGTTACTTAAAACTTCTCCTACTGATTCACGTGCGTTAAATTTCTGGTCACTGGTATTATTGCCGATAATGGCTTCTACTACAGACGAATCGGCTGATATAACTAGCGCCGAAGGTTTGATATTGTCGTCAGACATGCATCCTCCTAGACTTGTATTTATTGGGGTGTATTTTGACTTTGGCTTGCAAACGCTAAGCGCCAGGTCATTGATCTAAATAGACTCAATCATAATAGCACCACCGCATTTAATTGCCATCTTGTAATCATTGCAATCGAGCGAATTTACTCTTTTTTGCTTTCATTTTTGCTTAACTTGACGGTTGTAGTTTGACTGGGCTTAAGAATATTGAATCAAGCTAGACATTATTCACTTTAAGCATGGCTTTTTGCTTTGCTCTAGTAAGCTTTTTTTGGTACCGGCTTTGTACGATCGCGCTGACAACAAGCACAGCAAGGATGAAGTAAAACGTTGTTTTAGACATTTGCACAATTTTATTTCCAAACAATTCCATGTGAGACAAGTGACCGCCTTCGGTTAGTAGCATTACGCCAACTAAAAATAAAATAAATAATCCAAGAACTTCGTACATACGATTCTTATGCAGGAACTCAGATACGGTGTCGGCTAAAACAACCATTAGGATCCCACCGATGATAATAGCCGTGGCCATAATCGGGAACACATCGGTCACCGCCATGGCGCTTAGAATGGAATCAAATGAGAAGACCACATTCATCGCTACGATCCAAAAAATGATAAAGCCAATCGGCTTTGCCTTTCGATCTTCGTTGTCCATTTCTTCTAAACTCATCATATGCAAAATTTCTTTCATTGCGGTGTACAAAATGAACGCACCACCAAACAGTACGACTATTGCATGCAGATTGAACGTAGCATGGATAACGCCTTGCCAATGAGTCGAGAAGAGTACCTCTTGGAACGCTTGAATTACGTTGAGCAATAAGAACAGTAAGACAATACGAAAAACCACGGCAAGAATGATGCCCCAAAATCGCACCGACTTCTGCTTATCAATGGGTGCTCGTTTACTCTCTAGTGAAATGTAGAGCAAGTTGTCAAAGCCAAGTACGGCTTGAAGTGCAATAAGTAAAACTAGATCAACGAGGTTTGTTAAGGTAAATAATTCGGTCATGGTGGCACCCGTATTTTATTTTTGGACTAATGTAAGTTGTCTATGTTTACCGCCTATCTATCTAAATATGGAAAGATAGCCGATCTGTAAATTAATAGATGCCACCATGCTGTCGAAATACTGATCGAACTTTAGCGAGTGGTGGCCTACCGATGGAGAGTCTATCCTGGGTTAGATATCGTCCCTTTGACTTTGTAACACTGATTTAAGTGATTTGCCAGTTTAGCGTTTGGCCGGCGAAAAAAGGGACAATTGAATCGCCATTGGCAAGTTGTATTTCCTGCGGCATGACCCAAGGCTCCCGTTTCAGTGTTAGCTGTTCAGTATTACGTGGTAAGCCATAGAAATCGGGGCCGTAAAGCGATGCAAAGCCCTCTAGCTTATCTAAGCAATTGAGATCATCAAACACTTGAGTATAGAGCTCGAGTGCACCCCAAGCGCTATAACAACCAGCGCACCCGCATGCAGTTTCTTTGGTGTGCTTGGCATGTGGTGCTGAGTCAGTACCAAGAAAGAACTTAGGCGAACCGCTGGCAACAACGTCCCGTAAACGTTGTTGGTGTGTGCTGCGTTTCAATACCGGCAAGCAATAATTATGCGGTTTAATACCACCAACCAATAAATCGTTTCGGTTCAGTAACAGGTGCTGAGGCGTAATAGTGGCGGCAAGTGAGGGTGTTGCAGCTAATACAAAGTCAGCGGCATCGGCGGTGGTAATATGCTCAAATACAATTTTTAGTTCTGGGAAACGGCTGTGAATTGGGGCTAGATGCTGTTCAATAAAGAGACGCTCTCGGTCAAAGATATCGGTTTCTGCGTCGGTCACTTCACCATGAATGAGCAGCAACATACCGACTTCACTCATCGTTTCAAAGATCGGGTACAGTGATTCGATGCCACTTACAGCGGCGTCTGAGTTGGTTGTTGCGCCGGCCGGATAAAGCTTGGCGGCGGGTATATCGTCGCCAACGGCTTGTCTTATATCATCCGCAGTCGTGTCATTGGTTAGATAGAGCACCATCAACGGTTCAAAATCACTGCCACTAGGCTTGGCAGCGAGAATTCGTTGTTTATAAGCCAATGCCTCAGCTCTATTGCGAACAGGTGGAACTAGGTTCGGCATCACGATCGCTCGTTGAAAACAACGTGCCGTTGCAGGCACTGTTTCATTGAGCAGTTCGCCATCGCGAAAATGCAGATGCCAGTCATCGGGTTTGGTAATTGTAATCTTAGACATTTGATTCAAGCTGAAAAAGGTTATGGCAAGTACTGAATTATCTGTTTAGTGCTTATGGTTTTAAGGCTACAATAGCGGACTTATGTACTTTTGAGTCGCATTTATTGTGATAACACTCTACATCATTAAGTCTAACAAAAAATAAACAGCGAATTCAGGAACATGTCGATCAATATTACTTTCCCAGACGGTGCGGTCAAGCAGTTTGATGCTGCAATAACAGGTCTCGAAATTGCCGATGGCATAAGCAGTGGCTTACGGCGTAATGCCGTCGCCATTGAAGTTAACGGTGAGCCATGGGATTTAAGCCGAGAAATCACTAAAGACTCGAGTGTCGCGATTATTACTCGAGATACAGAAGCGGGCCTAGAAGTTCTGCGTCATGATGCCGCCCACGTAATGGCCGAGGCCGTTAAAGAGCTCTACCCTGAGACTCAGGTTACTATTGGTCCATCGATTGAAAACGGTTTTTACTATGATTTTGCTCGAGAGGAAGCGTTTACCCCTGAAGATTTAGAAAAAATCGAAGCGCGGATGAAAGAGATCGTCAAGCGTAACGAGAAAATCGAGCGCGAAGTTTGGGATCGAACCGAGGCGATTGATTATTTTAATGGCATTGGTGAGACCTACAAGGCTGAGATTATTGCTGATTTACCTGAAGGGGAACCCATTACGGCTTATCGCCAAGGCGACTTTGTCGATTTGTGCCGTGGCCCGCACCTGCCATCAACAGGCATCTTGCGAGACGGTTTTAAGCTTACTAAGTTAGCTGGCGCCTATTGGCGTGGCGATTCAAATAATGCACAACTGCAGCGAATCTATGGCACGGCCTGGTCTGACAAAAAGCAATTGAAAGCCTACCTAAAACGCTTAGAAGAAGCTGAAAAGCGTGATCATCGAAAATTAGGTAAAGCCTTAGACTTGTTTCATATTCAAGACGAGGCACCGGGTAGCGTTTTCTGGCACCCTAAGGGGTGGGCGATTTATCAAGCCGTACAAACCTATATGGCGGAGAAGCAATATCAACGTGGATATCTGGAGATTAAAACACCGCAGATTGTAGATATCTCGCTATGGGAGAAATCCGGTCATGCTGATAAGTTTGCCGAAAATATGTTTACCCTTAGCAGCGACGAGCGAGAGTATGCGGTTAAGCCAATGAATTGCCCGTGTCACGTGCAAGTATTTAATCAAGGGCTAAAGAGTTATCGAGACCTTCCATTGCGTTTGGCTGAATTTGGTTCATGTCATCGTAATGAAATGTCAGGGTCACTTCACGGTATAATGCGCGTACGAAGTTTTGTGCAAGATGATGCGCATATCTTTTGTACCGAAGAACAAGTTCAAAGCGAAGTAAAAGAATTTATTGATTTTCTGCATGATGTTTACACTGATTTCGGTTTTGAAGAAGTTATTTACAAGCTCTCTACTCGTCCTGAGCAGCGTGTTGGTAGCGACGAAGATTGGGATCGTGCGGAACTTGCTCTTGAGCAAGCGTTAAACGAAAACCAGCTAGACTGGGAACTACAACCTGGTGAAGGTGCGTTCTACGGACCCAAAATTGAGTTTTCCTTGAAAGACTGCATTGGCCGAGTATGGCAATGCGGCACAGTACAAGTCGATTTCTCTATGCCTGGTCGTTTAGGCGCGGAATATATTGCTGAAGATGGCAGTAAGCAAGTTCCGGTAATGGTGCATCGGGCAATTTTAGGCTCCATCGAGCGATTCCTCGGCATTTTGATTGAGCAGCACGCCGGTGCATTACCTGCTTGGTTAGCTCCTCAGCAAGTAATGGTTGCGACTATCGTTACGGATGCTAACGATTATGCTCAGGAGGTCGCGTTAGCGCTTCGCAATGCAGGTATGCGTGCTGAGGTAGATCTTCGCAATGAGAAAATCGGTTACAAAGTGCGTGAGCATAGCTTGCAAAAGATTCCAGCGATCTTATGTATTGGTAATCGCGAAGCCGAAGATGGTACTATTGCGGTACGTCGATTTGGAAGTAAGGCTCAAACGGTGATGCCACTTGAAGACTTTATTGAGCAATTCGGCATAGAAATAGAAGAAAAGCAGGTGTTTGAGGCTCAAGCAGCAGCAAATGAATAAAATTATAGATATGGATTTGAACATTACCCCTAAATTTCTCGCCCAAGAGAAAGGAGAATAATATGAGTTTAACTAAAAGTATTTTACTAGCAGCTGGCATTGCTGTTGTCGGAACCGGTACCTATTTTGCAACAGTTTCAGCGCCTGATGGCGTTGCCCAAGCCGCTGACACGTCGGAGCTTGATCTTTCTACTGATGCAGGCAAGCTCGGTTACACCTTTGGCGCCCAAATCGCGACCGATATGAAGCGACAGAACTTGCAAGACGATATTAGTACAGAAGCTATGTTTGCCGCTTTTAATGACGTTTTTTCTGGTAAAGAGCCTCGTTTGAGTCTTGAAGACATGCAGGCAGCACAAGTTGGTTATCAAGAAAAGCAGCAGGCCAAATACCAAGAAGTGATAGATAAGAATAAAGCCGATGGCGATGCTTTCTTGGCGAAAAATGGCAAAAAATCAGGCGTTAAAACTACCGAAAGTGGCCTGCAATACGAAGTCTTGCGCGCAGGTAAAGGCGCACAACCAGCACCAACAGACACTATTAAGGTTCATTACACTGGTACGCTGATTGATGGCACTAAGTTTGACAGTTCATATGATCGTGGTGCGCCAGCCGACTTCGGTGTTTCGGGTGTAATTCCAGGTTTTGGTGAAGGCCTGCAGCTGATGAAAGAAGGCGCGAAATATCGTTTTACTATCCCCGCGAATATTGCTTATGGCGAGCAAGGTCCAGCGAGTATCGGCCCTAATCAAGCATTGATTTTTGAAGTTGAGTTAATTGAAGTTGTAACTCAATCGACAACTAAGAAAGCATCTTAATAATGGAACCGAAACTCGCTCTTTATTACAGCAAGTACTGTTTTTTCTGTCAGAAGGTATTGATGTTCATGCGTGGTAAAGATCGCGATGTGGATCTACGTAGCACTTCTGACCGTGAACATGCTCAGGCGCTGATGCAAGGTGGAGGTAAAACTCAAGTGCCTTGTTTAGCTATAGAGCAGGCTGACGGCAGTGTTGAGTGGATGTACGAGTCGGATGATATAATTCGTTATTTGAGCTAGCTGTTTGTCGCTAAGCTTTAATATCGATTTGATGTTATGAAGCCAGTTGCTCGCGCAACTGGTTTTTTTTGTATTATCACCTAATCGCTGATCAGCACCGATCAAATAGGAGTTTCGAAGAATATGTTTTTGCGTATTTCACGACTGGTTTGTTCGTCCTTGACGTTTTTAGTATTACTGAACCCAGTATCAACATTCGCATCTGTAGAAAATGAATTTGAACAAAAGCTAGCTGATATTGATAAGAGTGGTGGCTTAGTCGGCCTTGCCGTTGCCGTAGTTCGCGATGGCCAAATCTCATTGCTAAATACTTATGGTGTTCAAACCGTCGGTTCGTCCGACAAAATAACAGAGCGAACAACGTTTCGTATAGCCTCCTTATCGAAAGCTTTTGCGGCAACCGTCGCGGTGCAACTTGAGCTTGAGAAAAAGTTGTCGCTTAATGATTTACTGCTTACCAGTAACCCGGGTTTCAAACTAAAAAGCCAAGCTCAAGCCAAAGCTGCAACACTTAATCACGCTCTCAGCCATCGTCTATCATTGCCGCCTTACGCTTACGATAATCTGCTCGAAAGCGGTATCTCCCCAAATGCCATATTGAATGAAATGAAAGCAGTAGAGCCAATCTGTGACGTTGGCTCATGTTATGCCTATCAAAACGTAGGCTTTAATATGGCGGCGTCGGCGATTGCTGAGGCAGATAATACGACTTATCAAGCGTCAGTCGTTAGTCGTGTGTTCGAGCCGTTAGATATGGGCGGTGCCTCATTTGGCAAAGACAATCTGATTGCCGGCGGTAATTGGGCGCGCTCGCACAAGCGCCGTGCGGGAGGCACATGGACAATCGCTACGGTAAAACCGGCTTATTATCGAGTGCCTGCAGCTGGCGGAGTGAACGCTAACATAATCGATATGACTAAATGGCTTAGCGCTCAGATGGGCAATTACCCGCAAGTTCTCTCTCAGGCTAGTTTGGATCGACTACATTCTGAGCAAGTTAAAACGCGCGGCGAGTTACGCCGGACACGGCATTTCGGGCGAGTTAGTGACGCGTATTACGGCCTTGGTTGGCGTATCTATCAATACGCTGGACATAAAGTGGTCAATCATTCTGGCTCAGTCGAGGGCTACGCGGCGCAGATCGCCTTTCTACCGCGCAAAAATGTCGGCATAGTGATGTTAACCAATTCAAAAACTAAGCAATTTTGGAGTATTTTACCGGCGTTCTTGGAGCATGAACTGGGGTTAACCTCCTTAAAGTGAGCTCTATTTGAATTAATTAAGGGTAACAGTTCGATTTCACTTAAGAGGGGCAGAATCGATGTTGGGCTAATATCCACTTTCAAAAAAAAGCCCTCGCACTGGCGGGGGCTTAGATAAAGCTTGTCTAGCTGAAGGGCTAAATCAAACTAATTGGATCGACAAACTCCAAACCCTGTGCTTGGGCAACAGCGGCATAGGTTAACTTGCCGTCATGAACGTTTAAACCGTTTAGTAGATGGTGATCTTGCTGCATGGCTTTCTTCCAGCCCTGGTTTGCAAGACTTAGCGCAAATGGCAGCGTTGCGTTATTTAGCGCATAGGTCGACGTTTGAGGTACTGCTCCTGGCATATTGGCGACACAATAATGAACCACGCCGTCAACTACAAATGTTGGGTCTTGAAAAGTGGTTGCTCTGGATGTTTCTAAGCAACCGCCTTGGTCAATCGCAACGTCGACGATCACTGAGCCCGTTTTCATAGACTTGATGATCTCACGAGTAACTAACTTAGGTGCGTTAGCGCCCGGCAATAGTACCGCGCCAATGACTAAATCGGCTTCAGCGCAATGGCGTTCGATGGCTTCTTTAGTTGAATATAAACAATTGACACGACCACCAAACTCAACGTCTAGCTGACGCAAACGGGAAATTGACCGGTCTACGATGGTCACATTGGCGCCCATGCCTTTAGCAATATAAGCGGCGTTTTGGCCAACAACACCGCCGCCAATTACGAATACGTCGGCTGGTTCGGTGCCAGGAACACCGCCCATTAATACACCGCTACCGCCTTGTGCCCGTTCGAGACAGTGTGCGCCAGCTTGTGCTGATAATCGGCCAGCGACTTCACTCATTGGTGCGAGTAAAGGCAGTGAATTGTTTGGCCCGGTAACGGTTTCATAGGCTACTGCGGTAACACCCGATGCTAACAGGGCCGCGGTTTGAACTGGGTCTGGAGCAAGATGCAGATAAGTGAACAGTAACTGGCCTTTATTAAGCTGTGAACACTCGATTGCTTGGGGCTCCTTAACTTTAATGATCATGTCACTTTCGGCAAAAATCGACTCGGCTGAGTTAGCGATTTTGACGCCTAGCTTTAGGTAAACATCGTCACTTAAGCCAATACCGGCGGCAGCACCTGCCTCGATAGTTACTTCATGTCCGTGCGCTATCAATTCATGAGCACTCGCTGGGCTTAGGCCTACACGGTACTCGTGATTTTTAATCTCTTTAGGTACACCAATTTTCATTTTCGAATCCTCATCTTTGGGGCTATTTTGTTATTCGGTTATTTTCAAATAATACTGCTGAGTTCCTTGGCGTTTAAGCTAATATCTGGTTATATTTCTAGTTATGCAGTAATATTTAATTTAATAAATGGATATAGTCGTTATTTTTACTGCTATTAATGGCCTAGGCAGATAGAAGTGTTATGCAAGAACGTTCGCCGCTCGATAAATATGATCGCAACATCCTCAGTGTATTGCAGCAGGATGGTCGAATTTCGTTTACCGATCTTGGTAAGCGAGTTGGCCTGACCACTACTCCTTGTATAGATCGGGTGCGTAAGCTTGAACGTGCAGGTTATATAAAGGGCTATGCAGCTCGCCTTAGTGCCAAGCAATTAGACCGAGGCTTGGTGGTGTTCGTACAGATTAGTCTCGACCGAACCAGCAAGAAGACATTTGAAGACTTCCGCCGCTCTATTCAGAAGGTTCCCTCTGTGCAGGAGTGTTACTTAGTAACAGGGAGCTTCGATTTCTTAGTAAAGGCGCGCATTAAAGATATGTCAGCATATCGTGATCTATTGGAGGGAGAGCTGTTGAACCTGCCAGGTGTTAAAGAGTCGACTAGTATTGCTGCGATGGAGATCGTGAAAGAAACGCTTGAGATTGATTTTTAATCAAATTGCACTATATTGGTGCGTCACGGGTATCTCTGAGCTATATTGGTGCGACACTTTGTGACGCCTCGACATGAACGCCAGTTTCAGGTCAGGTTTTGGCCAACTTATCCCTTAGTTAAGTTGGCATGATGTTTGCTATAACCTTGTTGCTGAATAAATTCAGCGGTAAAGCAATCGGCAATCTCAGTGTTTAATTTTAAGAGATTACGCAGATATTAAAACGTTAAATATCTGGGTGTTCAACATAGAGCTTAGAGATCCGCCGGTAAAGAGTGCGTAATCAAACTGCAGTGCGTTACGCGCCCGACTAAATTTAATCCATATTTTGAGGAAAAGTAATGTCAGTTTCAGACGTACTAAAACAGATAAAAGATGAAGATATCAAGTATATCGACCTTCGTTTCACCGACACGCGCGGTAAAGAGCAGCACGTAACGGTACCTACATCAGTAGTTGACGAAGATACGTTTACTGAAGGCAAGATGTTTGATGGTTCTTCAGTCGCCGGTTGGAAAGGAATTAATGAATCAGACATGATATTGATGCCTGATGTTGAAACCGCGGTGCTTGATCCGTTCTTCCAAGATAAAACACTTAATATCCGCTGTGACATCATTGAGCCTAGCACTATGGCTGGTTACGAGCGTGATCCTCGTCAGATTGCTAAGCGTGCTGAAGCTTATTTGAATGAGACCGGTATCGGCGACACAGCCTACTTCGGCCCAGAAAACGAATTCTTCGTATTTGACGACATTCGCTATTCTACCGACCCGCGTGGAACGTTCTTTGAGATAGATTCTGAAGAAGCTTGCTGGAACTCAGACAAGTCTTACGATGGCGGTAACATGGGGCATCGTCCAGGTTTGAAAGGCGGTTATTTTCCAGTACCTCCAGTAGACTCATTGCACGACTTGCGTGCGGCGATGTGTCAATCATCGGAAGCCATGGGTTGCCCTACCGAAGTACATCATCACGAAGTAGCAACCGCTGGCCAATGTGAGATTGGCACTATCTTCAATACGCTGGTTAAAAAAGCGGACGAAGTGCAAATTTTCAAATATGCAGTTCACAATACGGCTCATATGTTTGGCAAAACCGCTACGTTTATGCCAAAACCAATCGTTGGTGACAACGGTTCTGGTATGCACGTTCATCAATCAATCTTTAAAGGCGGAGAAAATATCTTTGCTGGCGACGGCTACGGTGGATTGAGCGAAACCGCGTTGTTTTACATCGGTGGTATCTTTAAGCACGCAAAAGCAATCAACGCGTTTGCAAATGCCTCTACCAACAGTTACAAGCGTTTGGTGCCAGGGTTTGAAGCGCCAGTGCTACTAGCCTACTCTGCACGCAACAGATCTGCTTCGTGTCGTATCCCGTATGTGACTAATCCTAAGGGTCGTCGTATCGAGATCCGTTTCCCTGACTCAACGGCCAACCCGTATCTAGCGTTTGCAGCGATGCTAATGGCTGGTATCGATGGAATTAAAAACAAGATTCATCCTGGCGATGCGGCTGATGAAGATTTATACGAATTGCCTGCGGCTGAGCAAGCGAAAATCCCGACTGTTGCGGCAGGCTTGGATTACGCTCTTGACGCTTTAGATAACGATCGCGAGTTCCTAACTGCTGGCGGCGTATTTACTGATAGCGCAATTGACGGTTATATTGAGCTTAAGCAAGCAGAAGTTGATGCACTGCGCATGGCTACTCACCCGATAGAGTTCGAGCTATCGTATAGTTGCTAGTTTAGGTATTAGAAAGCGCCTCGAGAGATCGAGGCTTTTTTTTAGGCCCGAGTGCACCGTTTTGGTGCAAATGATCGAATGTTGCATACGTGCCCTGACGTTAGATAATGTGTTAAATAAAAAGGTCGATCAAAAATGAGCTGTCGAATTAAGTCATGAACCGTCGGATTAAGCCATGAACTATGCGTCCCTAATCGAAAGCTTAGAATGCGCAGTAATCTTAATTGATTGTCAAAGCAAGATTGAGTTGGTGAATATCTCAGCGGAAACGTTATTTTGCCAGAGTCGTCGAAACTTGCTGGGGCAGCCGTTCATAAGCCTGATAGCCGATCAATCTGTCGAGAAGTGTATTTTAGAGTGTCTAGAAAGCAATGCTCAATACACTTTGCGCGAGGTAGCTCTGTTTGTTGGCGATCAGGAGACCCTCGTCGATATGACTTTATCTGGTGTCACCAATATCGAAGGCATCAAGCCATCGGTGTTGGTTGAACTTAATGTCATTAATCGTATTTCACGATTTATGAAGGAGAAAAATCAATTGGAGCGCCAGCAGGCCTTTAGATTGATGATGCGAGGTCTGGCGCATGAAATTAAAAACCCCTTGGGCGGAATTCGTGGAGCAGCGCAATTACTCGACAGAGAATTAGCCGAACCATCGCAAAAAGAGCTGACCGATATTTTAATCAAGGAGGCCGACCGTTTAACCCGACTGGTAGACCGAGTAATGGGGTCTCGCCAACAACTCAAGCCGCAGTTTTTAAATATTCATGAAGTTTTAGAGCATGTGCTTCATTTGGTGTCGGTGAAGTCGCCAGAGCACATTAATGTTGAGCGCGTTTATGACCCTGCTTTACCCGAAATAAAAATTGATAAAGAACAAATGATTCAGGCAGTGCTGAATATAGTTGGTAACGCCATCGAGGCTCAGCAGGGCTTAGCTCGTATTAAACTTGGCTTTAACACTCAATTCGAACGTTTTGTGACCTTAAATCAGCAAATGCATCGTCAAGTTTTAAAAATAAAAATTTGGGATAGTGGCCCCGGTGTGCCGTCAGAAATACGTAATAATTTATTTGATCCGCTGGTAACTGGAAGACCTGAAGGCACTGGCCTGGGTTTGTCTATTACCCAAGAAATCGTGCAGCGCCATAATGGCGTTGTGCAACTAGAGGATCATCATGGCAAAACTTGCTTTTCGATTTACCTACCCTACACACATGATGAATCGAGCCCGCGCGGAGAATAAGTATGCATAAAGTTTGGATAGTAGACGATGATTCGTCGATTCGTTGGGTGTTAGCTAGAGCTCTGCGAGTCGAAGGATTCGATGTAACCGACTTTGAAGATGCTGAATCTGCGTTGCGTCACCTTAAGCAAGATACGCCCGAGGTGTTAATGACTGACATTCGGATGCCTGGAATGAGTGGTTTGGAGCTGGCTAAAATCTTACAGCAGGATCACTCTGACATCCCAGTAATTATAATGACTGCGCATACCGACCTTGACAGTGCCTTAGCCAGTTATGAGAGTGGTGCGTTTGAATATTTGCCTAAGCCATTTGATTTAGATGAAGCAGTGCGTTTAGTGCTGCGGGCGACAGAGCCCAAAGGCGGTGAGATAACCCACGAAGAAGAATTTAGTGAAGAGGTTGATATCATCGGCGAAGCTCCAGCGATGCAAGAAGTATTTCGAGCGATCGGGCGTTTGGCTAAATCAAATATTAACGTGATGGTGTGTGGCCAGTCCGGCACGGGTAAAGAGCTGGTGGCGAATGCTCTGCACCATCATAGTCCAAGGGCCAGCAAGCCATTTGTGGCGATCAATATAGCCGCAATCCCAGCCGAGCTACTCGAATCGGAGTTATTCGGCCATGAGAAGGGGGCTTTTACGGGTGCGCAAGCGCTTCGTAAGGGGCGCTTTGAACAAGCCGACGGCGGCACACTTTTTCTTGATGAAATCGGCGAAATGAGCGCCGACTTGCAGACTCGTTTGTTACGGGTGCTGTCCGATCGTAGGTTTTACCGTATTGGTGGACGGGACCTTTTATCGGTTGACGTTCGTGTGTTGGCAGCAACCAATCGTGATCTAGAAACGCAGGTTGAGCAAGGCCACTTTCGCGAAGACTTGTATCATCGATTGAACGTTATTCGGATCGATATTCCTTCTTTGCAAGAGCGAGCGGAAGATGTGCCGTTGTTGGCAAAGCGTTTTCTGCGCACCAGTGCCGAAGAACTACAAGTTGAAATGAAAGTATTATCTGACCAAGCGTTAGTGCGGATGATGGCTTATGATTGGCCTGGTAATGTTCGTCAATTGGAGAATATGTGTCGTTGGATTACCGTGATGGCACCGGCTAAATCGGTCAGTATTGAAGACCTGCCGAAAGAACTCCGGGGCGTCTCAACCGAGGCAACCGCTCAGGATTGGGAGGCTGCGCTGGCAAAGCTAGTGCGTCAAAAGCTGAATATGGGGCAGCATGATGTTTTAGAAGATCTGCTAAAGCGTTTCGAAGGAGTAATGCTGAAAGTAGCCTTGGATCATACCGGCGGGCATAGACAGAATGCGGCTAAGTTGCTCGGCTGGGGTCGAAATACACTTACCCGTAAGCTAAAAGATTCCGGCTTAGACTGAGTAAGGCTTTTGATGGCGCTTTATTAAAGGGCAACTATTTGTTTATCTGTGTTTGAAGGGCCTGCAGCTTGGGTATAATAGGGTGAAACCTAAGATTTTATACTGATGTATTTCTGCTCGCCAAGACAATGAAAAAACTAAAAGTAATCACACTTATTCTTATCGCCGTCACGGCTCTATTGGCTAGTGCCATGGTGGCGGCACAAACGCGTTACGTTACTGACGACTTTAAGGTCATGCTACGCACAGGTCCAAGTGTGCAAAATAAAATTGTAGATTCACTTAATAGTGGCACTCGCTTAGAGGTGCTGCGTGAGGACGCTGGTAACGGCCACAGTCAAGTGCAAACCAGTAGTGGTAAAATTGGTTACGTATTGACGCGTTTCTTGAGCGACAATCGCTCGGCTCGTAGTCGATTAAAATATCTGGAAAGTCAATTGAAGCAATTACGTTCTAAGCCGGGGGAATTGCAAGCACTGTTAGCGACCTCTCAAGACGAAAATCAGCTATTGATTACTCAAAACACACAATTGACTAACCAATATGCTGAGGCGTCAATGGAACTAGAGCAAATTAAAGCGGTGTCGGCTGATGCTGTAAATTTATCGCAACGTAGTGCTAAATTGGAAATCGAAGTTCAGCAATTATTGTTGCAGCTCGACGACATTCGAATACAGAACGAAGTTCTCAAAGACCAAAGTGCCAAACGTTGGTTTGTATTAGGCGTCGGAGCAATACTGATTGGTTTGCTGTTAGGGTGGATTCTTTCGATTGCACAGAGACCGAGGCGTCAATCTTGGGGAGCTTGATTCGAGTGACGCGATTCAGCCTGATATGGTCGTGCCCTCGTTCTCGATTGATATTTAACTTATTATAAGCATCTTAAAACTACTTTTTACCGTTAGCCATTATGGATGCACTCAAACAGCTAGGCCCTCAGCTGCAAAAACTTTGGATAAACTTGTCGACACTAGAGCAGTCGCTGCTGGCGATAATGTCGACAATACTGATGTTTTATCTAGTGCGTTTTGTGGTATTGCGTCGCCTTGAAATATTAGCGGCTAAAACCGACAATGATTTCGATGACCGCTTAATTCATTTTTTAAAACAGTTTCTATGGCTAGTCGCACTTTTTAGTGGCGTAGTTTGGGTACTAAAAATTAATGACATTCAGGTTGGACCGGTGCTTGCAGGCGCCGGTATCTTTGGTATTGCTATCGGGCTAGCCGCGAAGGAAACCTTGGCTGATATTTTGGCGGGTATTTTTCTGATAGCCGATCGTCCTATTCGAATTGGCGATCGCATCATGATCGATAGAATAGGTAAGCATTGGGGAGGGTGGGGTGATGTTGTTGACATCGGTTTACGCCGCACCACGATTCGTAATACTGATGGCGTAGTGGTTAATTACCCTAACGCTGTACTCGCTGCCTCGACGATTAAAAACTTTTCGATTGATCCGCAACCAGTTCGTGCCCGAGTAAGATTTCAAACAGACTACAGTGCTGACCCGGTGCAGGTAAAGCAAAAAGCCATAGCGGCGATTGAGAAAATTGACGGTATTATTGACGGCACCACAACGGTTGTCATTCGATCAATCTGGGACGATGATCAAGGCCATATGTTGTCGGGCGTACTCTATGAAGCGCGTTATCGATTGGTCGACGTTACCACTAGAACCACCCTAAGGTCGACCGTGTTAGAAAGCTTGATTCGAGAGTTTCACGAAAACGATATTCCAATGGCAGCGATGCCGATTAGAAGGGTCTAAACCATGATTATTGATCTGCGCAGCGACACGCTAACTCAGCCTTGTGGTGCAATGCGCCAAGCGATGGCAAACGCCGAAGTTGGGGACGATGTTTATGGTGAAGATTCAAGCGTTAATCGGCTTGAGTCAGAACTTGCCGAGCGTGCTGGACACGAGGCGGGTCTATTTTTTCCTAGCGGCACACAGAGTAACTTAGTCGCTCTGCTGACCCACTGTCAGCGTGGAGACGAATACATCGTGGGGCAAAACGCACACACCTATAAATACGAAGGGGGTGGCGCGGCGGTATTGGGCAGTATTCAGCCACAGCCAATTGAGCATGACGCGGATGGGACGATACCCTTAAGTAAAATTGAGGCCGCGGTTAAGGCAAACGATTTTCATTTTGCTAAATCAAAATTGCTAGCCTTGGAAAACACCATTGGCGGCAAGATAATTGCACAGAGCTATATCGCTGAAGCAAAGGCTTTAGCGCAAAAGCATTCGCTATTGCTTCATCTCGATGGTGCGCGTGCGTTTAATGCTGCGGTAGCCCAAGGGCTTGAGTTAGCTGACATAACACGCCAATTTGATTCGGTATCATTGTGCCTGAGTAAAGGCTTGGGTGCGCCAGTGGGGTCAGTGTTGGTGTCTACAAAACCAGTCATTGATGAAGCGCGTCGCTGGAGGAAGATGGTTGGTGGTGGAATGCGCCAAGCTGGTGTGTTGGCGGCCGCAGGCTTATATGCGATTAATAATAATGTAGCGCGATTAGCCGATGATCATGCCCGCGCTAAACGTTTGGCTGACGGACTGTTAGGAATTGATGGTCTGAGTGTTGTTGGTGGTAAGGCACACACTAATATGGTTTATCTATCCTCCACACAGTCGGTAAGTAGCCGTTTTCTGGCCGATTGTAGTCGCCAAGGCTTGTTGTTTAGCGGGCAGCCGTTATCGCGGCTAGTTGTTCATAGCGGCGTTGACGATTCGATGATCGAAAATGCAATCGACATCATTCAGAATTTTTTCGAGTAGTTAGGGATGTAATGTAGCTTGGCTGACTGCGGAGAATTGAACTGTTGGATTAACACCAGTCTTGTATTGATTGGTATTTAATATACATATGTGTATCATATGCTCCATAGTACTGTTATCAGACACAGACAAAGTTTCATTAGTGGTGGTGTATGGAAGTTAGATTGTTTTATCTAGCGGTGAGCTTGTTATTAGGCCTCGTTGTTAGTTTTTCAGCCTCGGGCGCGAAATTTCAACCGGTGTATTCGCTTAAAAAATTGGGAGAGCAGCAAGATGCTGTTGGCAATTCGTTTGAGAGGGTACAAGTCAAGTGCAACACCGGGCCAGAGTTAAGGTATCTGCATCGCGATGTCGGAGCCGAAGCTTGGTGTGTCAATGGAAATTCTGCGGAGTGCTTTGAAGAGCGTATGGATGCGGCTACTAGAGCTTGTAGCGTTGACAGTAGTTCGATTCTCGCACCTGCTATTGCGTCTGCTGCGGTGCCTGTCAAGCAACCAAGCGCAGAACAACTTCTAAAGCAAGCTGAACGGAATGACCTACAGAAGGAGCTTATGATAAATCAGCAGAAGAAAATTGAGCTTCGAACTCGACAACTTGAGTTGCGAAAGCGCGAGTTAGAGCTGCAAACTCAACAAGACAGCAATTACTAGGTTGGCAGAGCAGTTGGTTTTACTCTGACACGTTTAAGTCAGTACATTCATGCGGCGAGTATCATTTCGATAAAAATTAGCTATTGTCTCGAGCTATTTCGGCCATCAGTTGGGCGTGACTGTCTGAGTCGTTTAGGCAAGGAATGTAACTATAACTCTCTCCCCCAGCCTCAATAAAGTACTCTTTATTCTCGCCTTCGATCTCCTCAAGCGTTTCTAAGCAATCGGCACTAAATCCTGGACATATCATATCCACTGATTTTATCCCCTGTTGTGGGTAAGATTTTAAGGTCTTATCGCAATATGGCTGTAGCCATTCCTCGGCACCAAAACGCGACTGGAATACAAGTTGCCATTCGTCGTCTTTGAGTTCTAGATAATCTGCGATGCGCTGAGCGCTATTAGCGCATTGAGACTGATATGGGTCTCCACGGGTAATATACTTTTGCGGCACACCATGAAATGACATTACTAGTTTTTGATTGCGTCCATTGGTTTTCCAGTGATGTAAAATCGAATCGCCAACGGCCTTAATGTAGTTATCGTAGCGATAGTAATCGCTTACGAAATTCAAACTCGGAACCCAGCGTTGCTTGCTTAAGGCCTTGCCAATAGCATCAAAGGTTGAGCCATTTGTAGCACCACTGTATTGCGGGTAGAGCGGCACTGCGACGATTTTGCGCACGCCTTTTTTATGTAAGGCTTTGATTTTCTCTTCGACGCTAGGATTTCCATAGCGCATCGCGACCTCGACCTCGAAATCATCACCTAGTATTTCGGCCGTTTTAGCCCCAAGACTTAGGCTGTTAGTCATTAGTGGTGAGCCCTCATCTGTCCAAATCTCTCGGTATATGGCGGCGCTTTTATGGGATCGAAAATTTATAATGATGCCTTTTACCAAGATTAGGCGTAACAAACCCGGTAGTTCAATTACCCGTGGGTCCATAAGGAACTCGCCCAGGTATTTCCTCAAGCCCGGGCAAACCGGTCTGTCTGGTGTGCCAAGATTTACCAGTAATACACCAATTTTAGAATTGCTGTTGGCGATATCGTGTTCGGTTCCGAAGTATTTCATTGAGCGGTTTTTTATAGGTCAGAGCGGGGCTAAGATTATGTTATGAAGTGTTGATTTCTTGTCGTTGCATCATATCATTTGATGATATTTCGGTTAGTTTAAGTCAAGCGGATGCCACTCGAGCTAAATTATCAAGGCGAAATACTAAGAGGTTACGAGCGTAAGCTATAAAGGCGCTTGATTCTAGTTCTCTAGAAAGTAGAGCAATCTTTGAAGTAATGCTGATACGACAAAGATCGCGCTCGGCGTTCATGATTAGCCCTTAACTTCAAAAAATCGTCATGCTGATACCTTCTTTACCAACGAGCCCAAGCCATACCTGGCCCTTGAGGGTATCTCATTTCGCTAGCCTAGGTGTTCTTAGCCTAAGCATCTCCTGTCACTTTCATGTCAGGCCGGATATGTTTATTGGCGAAGTCGACCATGCGTTTTAGAGAGCGTTCTGCATCGGCGCGAACGTTCTCTTCGATCAGAATTTCATTGCTACCGGTGTTGAGTACGTTTTCGAGACGTTGGAGGTCGTTCATTTTCATCCAAGGGCATTGAGCGCAGCTCTGGCAAGTAGCGCCACTACCTGCAGTCGGCGCAGCAATAAACTCTTTATCCGGCGAGTATTGCTTCATTTTGTGAAAGATACCGTCTTCAGTCGCCACAATAAATTTCTTATTAGGCAGTTCGCGTGTTGCGTTCAAAATTTTACTGGTAGAGCCAACCACATCAGCTAAGTCAACCACATTCATCGGTGATTCAGGGTGAACCAGTACCGCTGCGTCAGGGTGTTGCCGCTTTAGATCCATCAGTGCTTCGGCTTTAAATTCTTCGTGTACTATGCACGAGCCTTGCCACATGATCATATCAGCGCCGGTTTCTTTTTGGATGTAGCCGCCTAAGAACCTATCAGGCCCCCAGATGATTTTCTCGCCTTTATCACGTAAATAGGTACAAATCTCAAGAGCAATGGATGAGGTAACCACCCAGTCCGCACGAGCTTTCACGGCGGCGCTGGTATTCGCATATACCACCACCGTTCGATCTGGGTGTTGATCACAAAATGCTGAAAATTCATCGATCGGGCAACCGATATCCAGCGAGCATTCAGCATCGTTATCGAGCAATAGCACTCGTTTTTCGGGGCTAAGAATCTTTGAAGTTTCAGCCATGAATTTTACCCCAGCGACAACGATTGTGCTGGCTTTATGCTCATAGGCATAGCGAGCCATTTCGAGAGAGTCTGACACCGTACCACCACTTTCCTCGGCCAAGTCTTGAAGATCTTCGTCAACGTAATAGTGAGACACTAAAATAGCGTCTTGTTCCTTCAGCTGTTTTAGCAGCTTGGCTCTTAGGTCCGATTGTGCTTTATCGCCGAGTGAACTGTGTGTGATAGAACGCGCAATCGCAGCGGTCTCGTTAATCTCTGTTTCGAGGCTTTTTGGAACATCTAGCGCTTTGGACATCTTGCTCTCCAGTTAATGCAATTATTCTATTTTGATCGTATCACAGCTTGCTTAATTACATGTTATGCGCCACAAAAAAGCCACTGCGCAACAGTGGCTGGTTGTGGCACTTTAGCCTGCAATAGTTTCTAAAACGGTTTGGGAATACTAAGCCCTGCTTTTTTCCCGGTTTTCTTTTTGGTTGCTTTCTTAGCGACTTTTTTCGGAGCAGCTTTCTTAGTAATCTTTTTACTTACTTTTTTAGTGGCTGTTTTCTTAGCGACTTTCTTGGCGACTTTTTTCGGAGTAGCTTTCTTAGTAACCTTTTTGCTTACCTTTTTAGTGGCTGTTTTCTTAGCGACTTTCTTGGCGACTTTTTTCGGAGCAG
>JAFMHC010000032.1:25124-29893 GCA_017854775.1 Gammaproteobacteria bacterium
ACCTTTTTAGTGGCTGTTTTCTTAGCGACTTTCTTGGCGACTTTTTTCGGAGCAGCTTTCTCAGCAGCCTTTTTGCCTACCCTTTTAGTGACTGTTTTCTTAGCGACTTTTTCGGGAGCGACCTTCTTGGTGATTTTTTTGGCCACCTTTTTAGTTGCAGATTTTTTAGCAACTTTCTTGCTTACCTTTTTAGGCACCGATTTATTTGTAGCGGTTGCCGCCACTGTTTCTTTTGTATCTGCCTTGTTGGTTACCTTCTTAGCTTTCTTATTTGACTTAGCTGCGGCCATTTTATTCCTCTCTCTAGCGATGAGACTGGTTGTTAAGTTCGTTATTAAAACCGCAGCCGAAATAAAATCCTCTACTGTGATTTATTGACACTGCCGTTTTACTTGCCGACAAAAGGGCGTATTCAATACTGGCTTAGTTATATACAAGTGGTATCCAATATAGTTAAGCAACGCTAAATGTCAAGTAAACGCATTGTCGATGGTGCATGGCATCGATAGCTCGGTATAATACGCCGACATTTACGAACACATTACTAGTTATCTCATGTCTGAATTTTTCTTTTCTTATGGTCTTTTTATCGCCAAAATTATAACTGGCTTAATCGCTCTGGTTTTTGCCGTAGCAATTATCGGCGGTTCTCGCAAAAAAGAGGATGGCCCGATGTTGAAGATCACCAACTTAAATGATAAATACAACGACCTGAAAACCACTGTTCAGCATTCGCTGATGAACAAAAAGGAATATAAGGCATTGTTGAAGTCTGAGGCCAAGAATTCTAAAAAGGAAAAGAAATCTACAAAGGTGGTAAAGGCCAAGCCCAAGCTCTTTGTTCTTGATTTCGAAGGCGATATTCATGCTTCCGGGGTAGAGACTATGCGAGACGAAATTACCGCATTGTTGTCAGTTGCTGAGCCGCAAGATGAGGTGTTGATGAGGTTGGAAAACGCCGGTGGTGCGGTTCATGAGCACGGTTTAGCCTCGTCACAATTGCAACGAATAACCGACGCCAAGCTAAACTTTACCATGTCAGTGGATAGAATAGCGGCCAGTGGTGGTTACATGATGGCCTGTGTGGCCAACAAAATAGTCGCCGCGCCATTTGCTATCGTTGGTTCGATAGGGGTCGTAGCACAACTGCCGAACTTTCATCGCTTATTAGACAGAGTTGGGGTCGATTGGGAGCAACACACTGCTGGCGAGTATAAGCGAACAGTTACGATGTTCGGTGAAAACGGCGAGAAAGAACGCGAAAAACTAAGAGTAGAGCTTCAAGAAACTCATGTTTTATTTCGTGATTTCGTTGCCGAGCACCGACCAAAATTGGATGTAGATAAAGTTTCTACCGGTGAGCATTGGTACGGTAAGCAAGCACTTGATTTGAATTTGGTTGATGAGCTAATTACTAGCGATGAATATATAGTTAATTCCTTAGACCAATTCGATATCTATGAAATAAGCATGGAGATCAAGCAAGGCCTGCAAGATAAGCTATTAGGAGGTCTGTTCTCGGGTTTATCGAAAGTTAAAAGTAGCCTAGCAAGTAGCGAGAATAATTCAAAGTATCAGTAGTTTTCAGCCATAATTGCCCGGCACAAGCTCTTGTATTGGTAGCTCAAATGACTAGTGTTATCAGCGCTTAGGCAACTATTACGGTTTTCTCATATAGACGATTTCGCGGCATCTCGGCGGCACCATTCGATATATACTCTGACTCTAATAACATCTTAGGAATCGCTAGTCATGTTCAAATTAAATCGCCCCGCAGCACTCGTGCTTTTGTCTTCATTCGCTCTCAGCGCTTGCACAACGGTGAATCCATACACTAATCAAAGTCAAACCAGTAAAGCCGCTATCGGTGCTGGAGTCGGTGCCTTAGCTGGGGCCGTTATTGGTTTGATCAGTGGTGATGACAGTCGAGAGCGACGAAAGCGAGCACTAATCGGTGCTGGCCTTGGCGGCTTAGCTGGTGGTTCAGTTGGCTACTACATGGACGTACAAGAAGCCAAGTTGCGTCAACAATTATCAGGCACGGGTGTCAGTGTCACGCGCCAAGGCAACAACATCGTGTTAAATATGCCGTCAAACATCACTTTTGGTGTTAATAGTTCGAGTATCAGCGGTAATTTTTTCAATGTGCTTAACTCGGTCGATTTGGTTGTCAAAGAGTATGATAAAACGCTGATTGAAATTATGGGCCATACCGACAGTAGCGGTTCAGGCGAGTACAACCAGAGCTTATCAGAGAGACGCGCGGTTTCGGTTTCTCAGTATTTTTCTAGCCGAGGAGTCAATCCTTTGAGGTTAGCGACTTATGGATACGGTGAAAACTATCCGGTCGCCAGTAATGACAGCGAACAAGGGCGTAGCCAAAATCGTAGAGTAGAGATAGTGCTAGTGCCTATTACTAGCTAGATTATTGTGCTCCACCGGCCTAGTTGGAATTTTCCAATTAGGCTGGCTCTGGCGTTACTAACTATTTATTCGTTTTTCCAGTTAGGTGGGTTAGCACCTTCAATCAAATACCAAGGGTCTTCATCATTGGCGTAGTCCGGCTCAGGCACGGCTAAAATCCAGCGTAGCGCATCCAGCACTGCGTCATGGTAAATGGTCCAATGAAACTCATTGTTTCGCCGATCTATATACTGAGTTTTGAGGTTGTCTAAGCCGGAGTCTTGAATGGCTTCGAGGAATTCATCTAAGCCCTTTTGCATTGTCCCTCCCTCGTTAGCCATTGTTAGGTAGAGGCTTATAGCATTGTCGGAGTGCTTTTCCAGCAATTTGGGTGCTTGTTTAGCTAACTGCCTGTCGTCGTACCAGAGGCTCGGGCTAACCGCTATATAATCTGTGAAAAGATCGGGTGTTTTGAGTAAAGTTTCGCTGATGAATAGGCCTGCCAAGGATTCTCCAACAACTAATTTTTTGCTCGACGTTCTATATCTTTGATCAATAAAAGGCTGAACTATGTGCCTGATTTTGGCGCGAAACTGATCTGCACCACCGACATCGCCTGCCGGGCGATCGTAGCGTTTGTCGATATTCATGCTGGTTAACTCAAACAATCTATTTTGTGTGGCAATACCGACCACAATTAGTTCTTCGAATATATAAGGGTTAATTGAAGCCAGTGAACCTAAGCCAGCAATATGCTTGAAGTCTTGTTGTAGCCCGCCGTCTATTACATAGAGCACCGGGTAGTGCTTGGCCTTGGCTTTATCAATTGTAGCGTTATTATCTGAGGTTTGTTGGCTTGATGTCTGATTGTGGTAGCTATCAGGGAGGTAAACATTTACCTCGATTTGGCTGCTTGCATCATCGGTGCCGATGCGAAACGAATGCCCCAGATTTATTACTTGTTCTGAATTAATCTTCACCGAGGTCTCAGGTATCGTACCAGCGACTGCAATTGAGTATAGAAAACTCAGTAATAGTGTCGAAATAGTGCGTCTTATTTTTGTTGTCATTATCTGCGTCATTACAGCCAAATGGGCTTATGCGTTAAGCTTGTCGATTATTTGCCAGTGTATTTTACAAGCCTGGCGCTTGCCATTCGCCATCGCTATTAAAGTCAACGTAAATCGGGTTTGAGAAAGCATAGGGCTCTAAATATGGATAAACGCGTTGGTAGTCAATGCTTGCTGGGCCACTTACTTCTACTGTTACAAATGAGTCTTTGTCGAACGAAAGAGGTATCAGCAGGACGTGTTCGCTGCCTTCATTTAGTTGATACTGATCTACCGTTTCACCATTTATCTGAACCTTTACAAGATTAACTGGAATCCATTTTGCAGATTTAATTTTAAGCGAAAGCTGTCCCCGTTGACCGCTAAACATACCGCCCATCGTGGCCCCAGACAGTGATATATCTAGTAGCGGGCCTGTGGTTCCATAGGCATTACCAGATTTTAGCGATGACAGAAACTCGCTTTGTTTAAAATGTATCACACGATCGTCGGCCATCGCCACCATGGTTCTAGGAACGGCTACCTGCTCGCTTGAACCATGTGAGTCGCTGTTTGCGGTGGCAACAATTTTTTCTCCTTGTTTAACAAATGATAGCCAGTCGAGGCGCAGAGCCTCGGTGCGCTCGCGATTGAGTTCTCCGCCAGGATTAATAACCTCAAATAAGTCAATGTCTAAATCTCTTGCTCCGGTATGCTGGTGTTGTTCAATCAGCGTATTGTTGGGGTGAGAGTGTAGCGGTTTTGACGGGTTGTACGGGTGGTTCGCTGAACCCATGTGATCGAGAAAATTGCCATCATCCACCAACTTCTGCCAATTCCTTGGGAGTTTGCCGCTTAGTGCTAGAGTCAATCTAGCATGGTTTAGCTGCACTAAAACGTGTTCGCCTTGTTGTTGTTTTATTTGATAAATAATATCACGCCAGCGTTTGTCCTCGTGGTTCACCATGCCACGGCGATAGGCAAGTGGATCAGGGCTGTAAGGAAAGAAATTTGCGTGCCCTGCGGTAAATTTATTTTGCGTGGTCGGCAATAGGCTAGTCACCTCAGCTGCTGCGATTGAAGTGATTTTATCAGACACACCTAGTGCTGCGATCTGGGGTGAGAAGTCTACCGGCACATCGTGTTCACTCGATACCATGACCTCTCCATGTTCAGCAACGAAGGTTCTTACACGCTCGGATTCAGAAAATGCATTGTCGAAGCTAATTCCAGAGTGTACGTGTAAATCGCTGGCGATATAGTTAGGGCTTTCTACCGCCCGGCTAGGTATCGCAATAGTTAACTGTTGTGCTGTTT
>JAFMHC010000251.1 GCA_017854775.1 Gammaproteobacteria bacterium
AAAACTAGGGCCGACGTACTTACCTTCAAATTCCATCTCGACTTTCAGATAATCAGGAAGATATTTCATTGTGTGGATATTTCCAGCCAGTACAAAAACTTTGCCTTTTGAAGACAGTTCTCTGATTTCGTGACCAATCGCTTTTTGGCGGTTATTTTGAAATTCTTGGTATGCGGTATTTGTTTCGAAGTACCTGCTTCTATTTTGAAAATGTAGATCTATAAGAAGCTTATCTTCAAGCTCTACTAAGTACCTTACTAGGCTATGCATTGCTATAGACGATCGGCCGTCCTCGATATCGTCCTCGCGCCAGAACTCAGACGTTGGTTCTCGTGCAGTACTCGTCATTTCTAGAGAAACAATAATCCTTTCCTTTGCGTTTTCTAAGCTAAAAGCCACTAAGCATTTTAAAAAAGCCGGGGTTTCAAAAGTGCCATGAAGTTCACCAATCATTAAATCGTCGTAACCTAGAAAGGTATCCATGACTTTCTTTTGAGGGCACTCAAATGCAGACATATCTACCGTTGGCGCAACTATATTGGTTCTTGCAATAGATTGCTGTGGGATTAGCGCTGCGGTAAAAGCAATTACTCCTATACAGAATATGTTCATATTTTAGCTATTAATGTTGGTTGTGCTTATTCTACGTTCATGCTCCACGCTGTCATCGAGATCTACACGAAAATTAATAAAATATGCTATCGGTAGCCTACTCAGCGGCCACCAAACACCAAAGACGAGCAGTACCGATTATCGCCTTGCAGCTGCGTGTTTAATTCACAGCCAAAGCGATCGCATATACGTTGCACAATACTCAGGCCTATACCAAAGCCGCTGTCGTTGTGAGTCACCGAGGTAACAGAGTTACTTACCGTGATACGGTCGGCTTGCATGTCGACCATGATTGTTGACGGGGCACCGTGTACTACCGCGTTACGTATTAGGCTTCGCAATACCACCGACAAAACCGTGCTTGGCAGCGGATAATAATGTGCTGTTAACGGTGCCGTATTGACGACGATTTCATGCGTATGAAACCCTGACTGAATCGCAGTGAGCATCTTTTTCAGCGCGTCTAACGAACATCTTTCACTTTTTTCTACCACGCGATCACTCGCCAGCCACAAAAAGGCTTCGGCAATCTGAGTCATCTCAGAGATTGATCGCTGCAATCGAGCAATCGGCTTGCTTAGTTGTGCGTGACTGTCACCAGCTACTAGGTGTATTAATTCGGTGGCTGACTGTGCTACCTGCATTGGCGAGCGTAACTCATGACTGACTCCGCGGTTGAATTGGTATTCACGCTCGGCCGATTTGCGTACTTGCTCTAGTGCTTGCGCTAACTCATGCGCTAAAACACCGATTTCGTCCTCTGAGAACTCATTGGCTAACTCTATGACGACATCATCTAGATCATTGTTTTGCAATGCGTGATTCAAGCGCGATACCGGGGCAAGGGTAGACTTGGTAAGTCGACGTGCCAACAATACCGCCACCAAGGCAATGATCAGGGTTAGCCCGCCAATCAAAATAAACAGTGTGCGCTTGGTATTACGTACAACGAGCAGGTCCTTAACATCGTATACCAGATAAACCCTGTCAGCGTTGTTTGGCACCATTAGGCTAGCGATGAACATCGCGTTGTCATCATCAAAATATTCGTGCACTCCTAGGCGTTCGGCTAAGACTGATAATGCCGTAGCTGGCAAGCTATTAGGTAAGTTATCCAACGAGTCGATGCGCTGTATGTTCCTATTAATGGGTTGCCAATCGCGTATTAGTTGTGGGTTGGCATCATCGATGATTTGTTCAAACGCGGCTTGTTCAACTTTCACTTGGTTTACAAATACTTGGTCTTCAATGACGTAAACCAGCAAAAAAATTAAGGCCGTGAACAGTAGGGATAAACCTAAGGTCAGACCGACCATAGCGTTACGAATGCGCGAGGTAATACTAATCGCCATGCTTGCCTCCGTCGGCACTTAGCGCGAAGCCTATTCCTCGCATTGTTTTGAGCATTTTAAATTCAAACGGTTTATCCAGTTCACGGCGTAATTCATACATATGAGAGCGAAGCGGGTCGCTACTGGGAGGGTTATCGCCCCATAAGAAATATTCTATATCCTGCCGAGAGACAGCGTTGGGTGACGCACGCATCAACATCTCAAGCACCCGAAGGCTGGCACGATGCAGGTTCAGCACCTTGCCGTCGCGTACCGCTTGCCATTTATCCAGATTCAAACTTAGGTCTCCAACGTTAAGGGTGCGACTTCGATTTGGTGCTTGTCTGAGTTTCAGTGCCTCAAGTCTCATCGCCAGCTCCTTTAGCTCGAAAGGTTTTACTAGGTAATCCCATGCGCCCAATTGAAAACCGGTGGTTTTGTCAGCCAGCGAATCACGTGCGGTAAGCATCAACACCGGAGTGTCGAGCTGGTGTTCGCCACGCAGTTGACGGCACACTTCGAAGCCATCCATGCGGGGCATATTAATATCCAAAATGATCGCGTCAAAGGTGTGTTCTATCGCTAGCGTGAGGCCCATTACACCGTCGCTGGCAAAGTCAACTATATGGCCTTGCAGCTCTAGGTAATCGCCAATGTTGCCAGCAATATCAGGGTTATCTTCAATGATTAAAATTCTCATGGTGTTATTCATCTCCGCTCTACGAGAGTTTGACAGCTTGCTGCAGTTGACGAAAGGCAAACAGCCAACCCAAGCCGACAAATGCCGAGCTTATTAGTGCCGTTAAGAGTAGGGCGCTGCCCCATTCTAAATGGTAAGGTAAGGCGAACAAATTTTGAAACATCAAGCCAGCAATCAGCTGCACGCCCAATATGCCTATTAGGCAGGCAACCAGCCCAACGACTAATTGTTCTGTGATGTTCATAGCGTAGCACTGGGCGCGGCGCAAACCGAGGGCGCGCATCAAGCTACTCTGCGTCTGCCGGTTCGCGGCACTGACGAAAGAGCTTGCGACAATAACCATCAAAGCTCCGGCTAGCAATAATATCAAAGTAGTGTTCATCAGCCGGGTCAGCACCACCATCATGTCTCGAATTCCTGAAATCTGACGTTCAAGGTCGGTGACGCGCACTTGCGGGTAGTTAGCGCTAATGTTACTAAGCACATTATGTGATTGATTATTAATCATAAGCCCGCCCATGTAATGCTGATCGAATGGTGCAAGTGCATCAGGTGCAAACATAAACCAAAACATCATGCGTGAACCACCGCCTTGGTATTCTCGTTGGCTGGTGATGGTCGAGGTCAGCAATGCATTGCCCACTTGAAAGCCGAGTTCATCTCCTAACTCAAGACCCAAATCACTCATCACTTCGTATTCTACCGACACCTCATTACTGCCAACGGTAGGCCAGTTTCCCTTTAGCAAGCCGTTGTTTTTCGGTAATTGCTCTGCCCAAGATAGACGAACCTTGGAGCGAGTCTCCTCGCGAGTATCGCTTTCCTTTGTTAATGCGTCATCAATCGCAACCCCGTTAATGCTTACTAGTCGTGCAGACACAGTTGGGTACATGCCCTTAAGCTCGGCTTTGTCGCTTGTTATTGCCCGTGTGAAATTATCTTTTTGCTCGGCTGGCAGACCAGTGAAAATATAGTTGCCATCGATATCCAGCATTTGCACCTGTAACACATCCAGAAAACTACCTCGCAGTGTTACCGTCATTAAAACCGCCATCATCGCAATTGAGACACTGGCCAGCGGTGTAATATGCCGCCCAGGTGATCGGCCGATAGAGCGAACGGCAACTTTTATCGGCCCACGAAAGAACCGATGCGTCTGCGCCGACGCCTTACTCAGGCCCCAACCAAAGCTTACCGACAGGATAATTAGAAACGCTACCGCGCCCACGAGCATCATTGTTAGTTCAATATTATCGCTACTGAACCACAACATACCGATTACCACAGCACTGGCGCTCAGCGTGGTTAAATAGAAGCGTTTAGGCTTCTCAATGTGACCGCGCAGTACGCTGGTGATAGAGACAGAACCGAGCTGTTGTAACTTCGGAACCACAAAGGCGACCACAGTGACCAGACCGATGCCGATAGGGCCTAGTAAATCGCCAAAGGTAAGGTCAGCTACCTGCAAGGTCATGCGCGGCTGCATCACATCGATCAATAGCGGTTGGATAAGCCAACCGAGCAGACAGCCAACTAGACTCATTACTAGCGCTAACAACATCAACTGTAAACACAAAGCCCAGGCAACGGCTTTGCGGTTTACGCCCATGCAACGCAATACGGTTGCCGGCATCGCGTAGTTGCGTACCGAGTGATCGGCCAGTGTCGCGGCGGCACCACCACACATTAATAAGATCAGAACCAAGATGACGGTTAACATGCGTTCAGCACGCAAGCTGATGCGTGAGAATGGATGACGGCCTGTGCCGGGTCTAAGCACTTCGTATTTTTGAGTAAGTGAGGAGGCGAGCAATGCTTCAAGTTGCACCAGCGCGGCCTCTTCGCCGCCAATAAGCACACGGTGTTCACCACGATTGTTATCAATGTTTACTCGTGTTTGCGCTAACGTTTCGAGGTTTACCATAGCCCTAGGCAGTGCATGCTGTAGCTGCGTTAGTCGGTCAGGCTCATGCACCACTTCACCGGTCACGGTTAACCACGCACTGCCTATCTGAATTTGACCGCCGAGCTTAATACCGAGTTGATCCATCGCACGTTGATCGAGCCACACCGAACCGTCGCTAAGGCTGGCGGCATTGCGCCTAGCTTCGCCGTCAGTAGTGCGGATCACGAGTTCGCCTTGCAGAGGGTAGCCTATAGAAACGCCTTTCAACGAGACACTTTGATAAGCAGTACTAGCGATCGCACCAGTGGTGACGCTGGCGGTAACAACAGCCGGAGCGAGCCCATCTAATGCGAATATTTCCATCGGCAAAGGCTGCCCTGATCGCACCACCATAGGCGCACCAAGATAACGGGCGATGTCATTATCAAGCGCTGATTGAACGCTGTTGGCAAAAAAGCCTAGACTAGCCGCCACGCAGGTACAGACAATGATGCACAGGCTCAATAAGCGATTCGCCTTCTGCCCAATGGTCGGTCGACTAAGCCGTGAACTAAGGCGCTTGGTTAATATGATGATTTGAGTTAACGTATTCATCTTCAAGCCTCCGAGACTAAGCGGCCAGATTGCAGTTGCAACACTCGATCGCAACGTAGCGCCAACGCTCTATCATGGGTCGCGATCACCATGCTGGTGTTGAGTTCGCGTTGCAAAGAGAAGAGCTGATCCAACACGGCTTCTGCCGTCACTGTATCGAGGTTCGCCGTGGGTTCATCGGCGAACAAAATTTTAGGCTGCACGGCAAAGGCCCGACACAACGCTACCCGTTGTTGCTCTCCGCCAGACAGCTGACGAGGCAAGTGGCCGATACGATCAGCTAGTCCCAACCTTTCGAGCCAGTCTGTGGCCGTTGACACTGGGTCGGCGTGACCAAATAATTCCAATGGCAGGGCTACATTTTCTAACGCGGTTAAATCCTCAATTAAATAAAACGACTGAAATACAAAGCCTACATTATTGGCACGCAACACTGCCCGTTGATCTTCATCGAGTTCAGTGATGTCACGGCCTTCAATGACTACCTTGCCTTGCTGAGGAATATCCAAACCCGCTAACACCCCAAGCAAGGTAGATTTGCCACTCCCTGAGGCCCCTTGTATAGCAATAGATTCACCCGCTTTTAGCTCTAAGCTAACGTCACCTAGAATGGTTAGCACTCCAGACTTCGTATCCACTTCGCGTTTGATTGATTGTGCTGACAGTATGGTGTTCATTATTCGCTCTCGCCAATGTTAGAGTTAATGCTCGGTAAATCAACGTTCGGTAAATCGGTGCTCGTTAATTCAGAGCTGAGCGAATCGAAGAAAGACATAGCCGTATCCAAAAACTCTGGCGGTAGACGATGCCCAGCATCAAACCAAGTCAGAGTTTTATCGGTCGATGTTATTTGATCAAAGGTTTCTTGAGTCTGACTTTGGTCAGAATGCGGGTCGTTACTGCCAGCTAACCACAATACCTTAGCATCAGTGATACGCTGCACATGAATGCGTGGTGCAACAGGTGAGGTTGCTGAGCCGACAAAAGGCGGCACCATAGCGAGAACCGTGTTCACACTCGGCTCAAAGCTTGCTAACAACAGGCTCATCTGTGCGCCCATGCTATAGCCCATCACTAGTACCTCGTCTGGGGAAAATTCAGTCTTCGCCCAGTTCAATACAATGCGGTAATCGCGAACCGAACCGATAATGGTATCGATATATACCCGTGGCTCGGCACTGTGCGCACGCTTTATCAGCTCACGTGGGCCAAAGCCGTCGCGGCCGCGTTCACCATGCTGACGAGCATCTAGGCTAATT
>JAFMHC010000033.1:0-10776 GCA_017854775.1 Gammaproteobacteria bacterium
CCAAAGCAGTAGCCTACTTCGAGAAATGTAGAGTAGTCATTGTGCCAACCATCGCCTCAACCGATGCGCCTTGCAGTGCCTTATCGGTTATTTATAACGATGATGGTTCGTTTAATCGCTACTTAGTGCTACCCCATAACCCAGATGTGGTATTAGTCGACACCGACATTATTAGCAATGCGCCAGTGCGATTTCTTAGTGCCGGAATGGGGGATGCATTTGCAACTTGGTTTGAGGCTGAGGATTGTCGCATTAAGCGCGGTACAAATATGACTGGTCGGGTTGGCCCAATGACGGCTTATGCATTAGCGCATTTATGTCATGAAACATTGTTGGAGTTCGGCACATTCGCTAAGCTGGCTTGCCAAGAACATATCGTTACGCCGGCTCTTGAGCACGTTGTCGAAGCAAACACTCTGTTAAGCGGGCTCGGCTTTGAAAGTGGCGGGCTGGCGGCAGCGCACGCAATCCACAACGGCTTGACTACCTTGCACCAAACTCATGACTACTACCACGGAGAGAAAGTAGCGATCGGTGTACAGGCGATGATGTTCTTGAGTGATAAACCCAGCGATGTGATTGATCTAGCGTTTGATTTTTGTGAATCCGTAGACCTGCCAACAACCTTGGCTGATATTGGTTTGATCGATGTGTCCGAAACAGAGCTATTCGCAGTGGCTCAGGCCGCCTGTGCAGAAGGAGAAACTATTCACAATGAGCCCGTTGAGGTGACCCCTCGCCGAGTAATGCATTGCTTGAGAGCCGCAGATGCCGAAGGGCGACGGCGCAAAGGACTGTAAAATAAAGGGCTAAAATTTGATTTCTATCATTTATAAATAGGCAACAATTATGACCAACGAAGGGCCAAATAAATGGATGTGGTTTCGAGCGTTGAGCGTGCTCGAAAAAGTTGAGTATTTGCGACATGGGGTATTACCAATTCGAGACAGTCGGAAGCTGCGATCGGCTTGGCAACCGCCTGTGGATATGTTTGAAGTTGGTAACCTGCTCTGGATTATCGTTGCCTTACCAGGAGTGGTATCTAAGTCGATCACGATCAGCAGCAAGTCCGGCATTCTATTTATTAATGGCAAACGACAACTTCCGATCGAATTGCGTAGCTCGGTGGTGCACCGACTTGAGATTCCACATGGCCATTTCGAGAGAAACATCGAACTTCCAGCTGGTCATTACCAGCTCGGAGAACATCACGTTATCGACGGCTGCCTATTTCTGCAGTTACATAAACTTGTACAAGGTTAATTATGTCTGAAGAACAAAAAGATGCTGCAACAACCGCCACTACGTCGCACGAGTATGATCTACCAGAAGACGCTCTAATCATACTGCCAATGCGCGGAGTGGTCATGTTCCCAATGGTGATACTGCCGATATCAATTGGCCGTCGCCGTTCAATTGACGCTGCCCAAGCCGCCGTCAAAAATGAGTTGCCTATCGGCATTATTCAGCAACTCGATTCGGCGGTGGATGTGCCGACAGAAGCCGATTTGCACAAGGTGGGCACCGAGGCGTGTGTTTTGCGCTATGTGACGGATACCGTTAATGGACACCACGTTATCTGTCAGGGCGAAAGGCGCTTTAAAGTTATTGAATATTTAGAAGGTTACCCGTTCTTTGCCGCTCGAGTTGAATATATTAAGGCTGAAGAAGAAAGTACACCTGAACTCGAAGCGCACCTAGAGCATTTGCGTCGACAGGTACGTGAAGCCGTAGAGCTGATACCACAGATTCCCAATGAAATGGTTGCGTCGATCGAAAGCATTGAATCTGCGGGGGCCTATGCCGATATGATTGCAAATTTCATTGACATAAAACCCGCTGAAAAACAGGAGGTTTTAGAAACCTTTGATGTCGTCAAACGAGTTAAGCGCGTTGCCGAGCTATTGGCACATCGACTCGCTATATTGCGTCTGACCGGCGAAATTGAGCAACAAACCAAAGAAGTGGTCGACAAACAGCAACGCGAATATCTGCTCAGAGAGCAAATGAAAACCATTCAGAAAGAACTCGGAGACGTTGGCCCTAGTGGTGAAGATGTTGCCGAGATTCGCAAAGCCGTAGAACAGTCTGGCATGTCAGATGAAGCGAAGCTGCAAGCCGACCGCGAACTTAAACGACTTGAACGTTTGTCTGAAGAATCGACCGAATATTCAATGGTTCGCAATTATTTGGACTGGTTGACCGACCTACCCTGGCAAAAAATTAGCGACACTCCTATCGATATTAAAAAAGCACAAACAATTTTGGACGAAGATCATTATGGACTCGATAAAGTAAAACGTCGAATTCTTGAACACTTGGCTGTGGTTAAATTAAACCCTGACGGTAAGAGCCCTATTCTCTGCTTTTCAGGCCCTCCGGGTGTTGGTAAAACATCCTTGGGTAAAAGCATAGCGCGTGCGACCGGTCGCGAGTTCGCGCGCGTGGCTTTGGGTGGATTGCACGATGAATCAGAGATACGCGGGCATCGCCGTACCTATATCGGCGCAATGCCAGGCAATGTTATTCAGGCTCTGCGCCGCACTAAAACCCGTAATCCGGTATTCATGTTAGACGAAGTGGATAAACTTGGTTCTAGCCATCAAGGTGATCCAAGCGCGGCGCTACTAGAAGTGCTGGATCCCGAACAAAACTCGGCGTTCAAAGATAACTATTTGGGCGTCGATTTCGACTTATCAAAAGTCATGTTTATCGCTACTGCAAATGTACTTACCAGCATTCCTAGGCCATTACGTGATCGCATGGAAATTATAGAATTGGCTGGCTATACAGAAGACGAAAAGGTGGAAATAGCCAAACGTTATCTAGTTGCTCGTCAAATTGAGGCGAGCGGCTTAAATGCCGAGCAAGTGACTCTATCTGATGAGGCTCTGCACAAAATCATCAGCGGCTATACACGTGAATCCGGTTGCCGTAACCTTGAAAGAGAAATCGGTTCTGTGTTGCGCTACATTGCCATGCGCGTTGCTGATGGTAGCATTGATAAGATGCATGTTGATACGGATAAGCTCAGCGACATCCTTGGTGCGCAAAAATTTGAGTCGGAAGTGGCGATGCGTGTCGCCACACCGGGCGTGGTGACCGGCTTAGCGTGGACCCCGGTCGGTGGCGATATTCTGTTTATCGAAGCGGCCAAGGTTCCTGGAACTGGTAAATTGATTCTAACTGGGCAACTCGGTGATGTAATGAAAGAAAGCGCACAAGCGGCACTGAGCTTAGTTAAAGCCAAAGCCGAGGCATTAGCAATCGATCAAGAGCTATTTACTAAAAAAGATATCCATATCCATGTCCCTGCCGGCGCAATTCCGAAAGACGGCCCGAGCGCTGGCGTTGCGATGTTCACCGCATTAACATCGCTATTAACTGATAAAAAAGTACGTAACGATATTGCCATGACTGGGGAAATAAGTTTGCGTGGTCTAGTGTTACCGATTGGTGGCCTTAAAGAAAAATGCATCGCCGCCGCCAGAGCTGGAATCACCACGGTAATAGCACCAGGGCGCAACCAGCGTGACCTAGAAGATATACCTGAAGCGACACAACGACAGCTCAAATTTATTTGGTTAAATCAGGTTGATGACATTCTCGATATCGCCTTTGTTGATTAACCAGCTTATCTCAAAGATCGAAAAACACAGGCGCACCCCCACTTTATACCCTCGGTCGAGTTAGCTAGAGTTTTTAATACTAGCGCTCGAAAGAATTGTAATGTTTTTTGTACTGCCGTTGTTCTCTCGGCGATATAACCTTAGACGCCGTCTGTAACGTTTGACATAAGTCTACCTCGTGAATCAGTTTGCTTTAGAAAGGCCAATTTTTAGGCGTTAAGTTTCACCATGATTAGCGATCTAAGGTTAGCATCACCCAGTTGGCGGCTGATTGAGTGCCTCGATACCATGCTCTGTTCTATGCACACGCTAGATCGGTTGCTCAACCCTTTCCACTGCCAAAACACTATTCCTGTGAGCCCGCATACATCGCATAAATTTCAGCGCCAGTAAGATCAGACGTTTTATTTGAAAAGCTGTAGTAGTCAGGTTTCTCATCAATGAAAACCTGCTCTTTGAAGATTAAATTTTGTTGGTTTTCAAACAGACCTACCGGCACCTGATATTCTTGAGTGTCTTTTATCCGGTAAAATAAATGGCTGCCACAGTGTTTGCAGAAACCCCGTTGTGCCCACTCCGATGAATCGTAAACTGAGATACTACCTTCACCGTTAAACGTCACCTGCGCACCGCATTCAACTTCAATAAGCGGGCCGCCGCCCCAGCGTCGACACATACCACAATGGCATGCGGTCACTTTATTACCCCTATTTTTCACGCTAAACTTCACTTTTCCACAGAGACAGCGACCATCTTGATTATTCATGATTTTCACCTATCATAAGATATTCACAGAAGCACCTCGCTCAGATCACGGCGCGCCGACGGAGCTGGCTCGGCATCAGCGTAACCGATTCTGAGCATCAGTTGAGGAAACTCAGCACTATCAGTAACCGCTTGCAACCTTGAGCGCAAAGACTCTACCTCAATAGGCTGATTGAGATAGGAATTAGATATTCCGTGTGAGCTTAAATATAAAAGCACATGCGCTAAGGCACGCCCAGCGTTAAGCCAAGCATCAAGGTCATCAGTTTTACTGGCGAACACAAACAACACGGGCGATCCAGAAACAATTTTTTGCGCATCACCAGCTGCCACGGTATTGCCGATATCAAAGGTGCGTATAATCAAACTGCCAAGTGGCAATAGTAGATCAGGTATACCAAAGCCAGCGCCTGACATCCCATCGTTTGTTGCTGAGTCTGAGGAACGAACCCACTGGGCTAACTCACGCCTAAAACTCGAGTCATCAAATTGTACTCGGTCGCCTCGGGAGACAAGTTCTGCGACAGCTTCTCGATCCGACTCGTTTTCAATAATAGCTAAATCGGTGTCAAAGCGATCAGCCAGCTCACGACATCGGCTTAATATTTCTTTTGCTACCGATTGCATCCAGAACTTTGAACGATTAGTACGCCGCGTTGGTATTACCTCGAACACGGTGAGCTCCTCTAAGCTAGCTGGCTTACCCTCACTAAACTCAACGTCGGCTAAAAAGTCTGGGTTTTGTGATCTATTGGCATAGCTTACCGTTGTCTCGAGGTCAAATACACGCGCCGCAACCTCAATATAGCCAATGGCCGCGCCACAACTTATGGCTAATTCACGGTCGTTTGGATCAACCACTGGTAAACAGCGTTCTCGATCGGCATAGACTTTAACATTAGATAACGATACTTTAAAACGCCAAGGCTGAGTATTATGGCTGGATGGTGCTTCTATCGCGTAGCTTAATATATGCTCGATTTTTTGCTCCATACCTGACAGCTCAATAGTGTTCTGTTTCGATTTTCGGCAAGTCATTTACGTACTCCTGACGCTAATTGATCATCACTTTACTGACGTATCATTGATTCTTAGGTTTGAGGCTGGCACCGCTCAATTCGCCATGTCACTAACCGACTCAGCAAAGGTCTTTTCTTAAGGTAAGTGTCGTTGAACCAGAACCATTGTCTTCGACCAGCTCAACTGAATCGACATCGCCGCACGGTATTGAACCAGACAAGATTATTGTACTGCCTCCCATTGACATTACTGTCACTGAGTAATTACCGCCCGTGGTAGAGTCAATCGTTGCTGTTGCTGTGCCGTTAGGATGCACAACTGTGACATCTCCATCTGAGGTTACTGTCAGGCGAATGCTGCCCATTCCCATTCCTTCACAGTAAGTCGCTGGCACTAAACATGACATAGGGGGTGCACTACAAAGTTCTTTAGTGAGAGTAAAAACGGTGGTGCCGGTTGCATTGCTCTGAGTAATATCAATCGATGCTGTCTCGCCACAAGGAATCATTGCTGATAGCACATTGGCACCAATAGTAACCGACAAGCCACCTCCTTCACAGATATCTATCTGTGCGCTCGCGGTGCCACCTGAGGTTTGCACTTGTATGGCTCCGTCTTCTGAAACCGTAAGCCTGATTGCACTGCTACTGCTCGAACTGCAATAAGTCGCAGGCGATAAACACGAAAGATCACAACCTACGCTGGTTTGTGCATGCGCAGGCAGTATGACCGAGTTGACAATGGGTTTGAGCCATTGCTCAGGCAGCGAATTCGCGCCTAAGGCTGTTCCGCACGCCACCCCCGTTGTGGTAATTAGTTTGCGCCTTGTTATTTTTTTTTGACCAGTGTTTTTCGATGCAGACATAGAAATACCTTTTAAGCTAAATTTATTGTTTCTCTTCTATTGAGACCATTTAAAAAATTCCTAAAAAGCATAATCGCTCAGATCGTAAGCTTAGTTGACATAGATCAACTAGCAAAAATAAAACCTGTAGCATTCAGCAAAAACTAACTCCACCAGAGTATTTTATTGTTCTCCTGAGGTATCGATGCATCTTGGTGATAAGGCCGGACTCTCGGCGTAAAGTGATCAATTGGCCGTTCAGAATTGAGCGTTACGACATAAAGATAACCATTGACCGAGCCAGGAATACTCTGGTCTCGATGCATCGTTATAATCTCCTGACTATAGTCGTTGTATTGATCGGCAAATAACTCCACTGACACCCACTCTGGCGGCAAATCACCAAGATACACATGCACCTCGTAGCGCACACCATTATCGGCGTTAAACGTTTCTCGGTTGCCCCAGTGAATTTGCTGCCAATGATGCCCTAATTCTGATTCCCAAACGGCCAATTGATTGGCCAGTTCGCCATTGTTGGCTATACGCCGATGATATTGCTCAGCGGCATCAGCGTAGAGCTTATCGACGTATTCTTGCACCATTCGGTTACTGCTAAACTGAGGTGCAAGGTTCGCCATACTGGCACGCATACGCGAGACCCAGTCGAGCGGCACTCCCATGGCGTCGCGATTATAAAACTCAGGAATAATTTCTTGTTCTAATAGCTCGTAAATATTTTCAGCATCGCTTGCATCGTCTTCATGGTAATCGTAATCGTGGCCAAGCGACCACCCCATATTCTCTTGATAAGCTTCGGCCCACCAGCCATCCAACGAAGACAAGTTCAAACCACCGTTGGCCAACACTTTCATACCACTGGTACCACAGGCCTCCCAAGGTCGTCTGGGAGTATTAATCCAAACATCAACTCCTTGAACCATTTGTTGTGCTAAGGAAATATCGTAGTCTGCTAGGAACACAACGCGCCCATAAACCTCGGGCCGCTTGATAAATTCGACCCATTGCTGAATCAGTTGTTTGCCATACTGATCCTTCGGGTGCGCTTTGCCGGCGATGATCAATTGCACTGGGCGATCAGGGTTGCTCAGAATGTTTATTAGTCTTTCTACTTGGTCAAGTAACAAATTAGGGCGTTTATAAGCGGTAAACCGGCGTGCAAACCCAAGTGTTAATAAATTCGGGTCCAACACATACCGCGCCTTATCAATCTCAAGTTCATCGACACCGCGTTGCCCAAGCTCACGCGCGTAACGTGAGCGTGCATAGTTAATTAGATCTTGACGTTCGCCTGAGCAAAAAGACCAGAGCGCTTTATCACTCAATTTTTGAATTTCAAACGACAGCTTTGTGAAGTCACCAAGCCAGCGTTCCTTACCCGCAGCATCGGTCCAAATCTTATCCGACCACGCTGAATCCCAAGATGGAACATGTACGCCATTAGTCACATGCGTAACCGGCACTTCGCTAACAGGCCAGCGCGGATACAAATCGCGAAACAGCTTACGGCTGACGACGCCATGTAATACGCTCACGCCATTAACCAAACGGCTACCGCGAATGGCGAGATACGCCATATTAAAAGGCTCCTGATTGTCGTTCGAATTGCCACGCCCCATACTCAATAAAGCCTGTTCGTCCAAACCCAAGCTAGCCGCATAAACGCGCCCGTATTCCAACAATAACTCAGGCTCGAATAGATCGAAACCTGCAGCAACCGGTGTGTGTGTAGTGAACACATTTCCTGCACGAGTGGCCCAAAGCGCCTGCTGAAAATCAACCTTATTCTCGCGCATAAAATCGAGTGCACGCTCGAACACCACAAAAGCAGCGTGTCCTTCGTTCATGTGACATATATCAATTGGAAGGCCGAGCTTCATCAATGCGCGCCAGCCAGCAACACCGAGTACAATTTCTTGCAATAAGCGCATCTCTTCACCACCGCCATATAGTTGCGAAGTAATACTGCGATCAACCACGCCATTGAGTGGATGATTACTGTCAAGCAAGTATAGTGTCACGCTGCCAACTTGTGCTTGCCATACCCGAACCAATAAATCTCGACCTGGCAGTTCAACACTGACCTGTAACCACTCACCATCGTCGGTAAACACCGGCGAGATAGGTAAGCTAGACGGGTCGCAGATCGGGTAAGCTTCTTTTTGCAAGCCATTCAGGCTAAGCATTTGTCTGAAGTAGCCTTGGTGATACAACAAGCCAACACCTACTACCGGCAAACATAAGTCACTGGCCGCTTTTAAAAAATCCCCCGCTAACACACCTAGCCCACCGGCATAAAATGGCAATGCTTCGCCAATTCCGAATTCCATACTGAAGTAGGCAATTTTTTGCACGCAATATTCACTGCATTGATCGGCATACCAGCCTTCTCGATCAAGATAATCGCTCTGCGCCTTAAGCAATTCATCTAACTGCTTACAAAATTTTTTGTCTTGCGCCAGTTCGGTAAGATGTTCGTGACCGACGTTTTGTAGTACGACATATGGGTTCTGAGTACGTTGCCAAATATCATCATCAATATGGCGCCACAACTCGTCGGCGGCGTGGTTCCAGGTCCAGCGCAGATCAGTCGCCAAACTCAACAAACCGCTCAAGCGTTCGGGTAATGCGGGTAATACAGGTAATAAGTGTGATTCGGGTTGCATAAGGTATTCTCCTGCGACACTTGTCAGTTAAGTTGGTAACGATATGTTGATATTTACTCAACAGAGAATGCAATGTCGAAATCAATTCTGTGTTGACCTGATTCCAGTCAAATCGCCAACGCCCGTTGCCGCCAGAGGTTCCCAGCATGTTTGTGCGGTGCCCCGCACCCAAACACAATAGATCCTGCATCAGAATAACGTCTTTTGGGGCGACTGAACTCAGTGCACATTCAATCAGCGATCATGGCATGGCATCGAAAATCTTATCATCTGGTCGTATTGATAGACGGCGTTCTCCGGCGCTTGCAGCGAAGTCGTGCAACCAGCCAGCGTGTTTGGCAGTAAACTCATGCAAGCCTGCTTGTGTTTGATTAGTAGCCATCAACGTTGGCCAAACTTGGTCGTAAACACGCTTTGCATCGCACAATAAGTCCCACGCATGATTCTTCTGTTCATCACCAATCCACGTGGTCAACGTTCCAGACACCCAACTGCCAGCATCCTGAATTAACCTTAAACCGCGATCGCAAATCGCGCCTTCAGATGGGCAGCAGCCCTTGGGGGCAAAACCAAACACGCCGTTGAAAACCTCGATGCTCTGTTTAGGTTGCTGCACGATACGTGCCTCACCGCCGATAATCGATCCGCTAGCTGACAATTCAATTTCGCATAGACAACGCTTTATGGCTTAGCTCGACCACCAGCAGATGCTTACGTTCAGTTTCGGCTATTTCCACTAAGTATTGATATTTAGGGAAACGGCAAATTTTGTTTTTATGGTTTGCGCACGAGCACTGCTTTATAAATGCTTGTTGTTGCTCAGCACGCAGAGCCAGAATAGTGTTACCCAGTGCCGCCAACAACGGGTCTCGAACGTCTGCTTTGTTCAAGCAATAATCGTCAATTTGCTGACAATAGTCATTTATCTGTTCAAGTAACAACGGGGTTACATTAACCACCACGCGTGCCAACGAGTTTGCCTCGAGATAGGCAATCATGTCGACGTAATCTTTTATCGCGTGTAGATAGGTCCAGGGTTGACGATATTCATGACTCAGTGGCTCACGGTACACTTGCTGATGGAAGTGCCAGCACAAAACTACTTTGAGTCGCTTGGTCATGACTGACTCGGTAATACTCAATCAGCCCGTTAACATATCCGCGGTTACCAGCACTACCCCACCGGGGCTCACGTAGAAGCGTTCGGCATCAAGGATTGGGTCTTCGCCGATCACTGTCCCATCGGCAATCTCGACACCTTTGTCTATCACCACACGAGTCAATCGACAGTTTTTACCGACCAGTACATCTGGCAGTAATACGCTGTCTTCGACGATTGAATGATCATGCACACAAACATGACTCGATAGCAGAGAATTAATGATTTTTGCACCCGAAACTATACATCCACCGGCGACCATTGAGTTTACCGCCATGCCACAGCGGTCTTGATCGTTATGAATAAACTTAGCCGGTGGCGCTTGTTCCTGATGGGTGAAGATCGGCCAGTCTTTGTCATAAAGATTAAGTTCTGGCGTGACACCGATCAACTCCATATTGGCTTCCCAGTAACTGTCTACGGTACCAACGTCACGCCAGTAAGCGTTGTTATTCTCTCCACCACTGGTAAATGGGTGTGCAAAAACACGATGGCGACCAATCAGTTTCGGAATTATGTCAAAACCAAAATCATGAGTTGATGATTCGTCATTGGCATCCATAATCAGCTGCTGAATAAGGAAATCAGTCTTAAACACATAGATGCCCATTGAGGCTAGTGCTACGTTCGGGTTGTTTGGTGATTGACGTGGATTCTCAGGTTTCTCATCGA
>JAFMHC010000033.1:10786-29778 GCA_017854775.1 Gammaproteobacteria bacterium
GAAGTGACTGATTTTATTGTCATTGTCGACACCCAGAACCCCAAAGGCGTTAGCCTTTTCAATCGCAACCTCGATGCTACCAATGGTCAAATCCGCGCCATTATTGAGGTGTTGATTAAGCATTGGCATATAATCCATTTTGTAGACGTGATCGCCAGCCAGAATCAATACATATTGAGGATTGTGCGCACGAATAATATCAATGTTCTGATAGACCGCATTCGCGGTACCTGAATACCAACCTGAGCCATTACGTTGCTGAGCAGGTAATAGCTCGACATATTCACCCATTTCACGGTGCAGAAAACTCCACCCTTTTTGCACATGGCCAATTAATGAATGCGCTTTGTACTGAGTCAAAATGCCGATATGACGCAAACCCGAGTTCAAACAATTAGACAATGGAAAGTCTATAATTCTTAGTTTGCCACCAAAAGGAACCGCCGGTTTGGCGCGCCAAGCGGTTAAGTCCTTTAGTCGGGAACCACGGCCACCCGCCAGAACCAGAGCCAATGCATCAGTAGCAAGCGCTTTTTTTTCAGTAATTTTAGAACCGGCTTGAACCCGCTTTACCTCTGATCGATACAACGGGAAGTGCGTTTTTACAAGTGCCGCTGACTGCTTTCTGAAGTCTGGTTTTATTACAGTTTGCTCAAGGTTATGCATTGGTCTGTGCTCGGGTAGGGTTTACTGGAGAATTAGTATTCAGCAAGCTATTTGAGAACGTATTGAGATAGATCAAGTAATCGTAAAATTTCCAATATTTACAGCAATTGACCTATATCAAGCCGATAAAACCAGACTCGACGAGTATTGTTATCTATACAAACCTGCCAATTTGAAACACATAGTACCCGTAATTATAGTACCCGTAACTATAGTACCCGTAATTAAAGTACCCGTAATTAAAGTACCGGCAAGCAAAGCATCGACGAAACCAAAGCCGCTCGGCTCATCTCGAATTTCGACTTACATTTGTTTGCCGAAGGCAAACATCATGACGCTTATCATTTCCTCGCTGCCAACCCGCGAGTTGAGATGCACTTGAGTTCTTGGCAGCGCAATGTGTATTGCTGATTCTTGAACTATAGAGAACTAGCACATGGTTTAGTAGAACACGTTCCGCCCCTTGGTTTTTACTCATACGAGTTGATACCAATTCCCGAACACCTATTTGACGGCTCCTGAGTTTAGCAAACCGCTGGCTATTGTGCCCCAGCCGCCAGTTTCGGCACACCTGATAATCTGCGCTACTTTATTGATTACAGCCATCAACATGGCATATGTGTGTGACTTGATTGCCATGATTCTGATCAATCTGTTATCAAGTACATCCGTCGTGCCGATGACAATATTGTAAAGGTTGTACTAAATTTTACGCCTATCGTGCGAGAAAAATATCGGCTCGGTGTACCGTCAAAAGGAACTTACTTCGAACGCTTGAACTCGGATTCAAGTAACTACGGCGGCAGCAATGTCGGTAACCTTGGAGAAGTGCACAGCGACCCTATCGCATGGATCAACCAAGCAAACTCTATTGAGATCACGCTGCCACCGTTAGCCGGATTGATTTTCAGTCTATAAACGGCACTTCCAGTCTAGGCACCACTAACAAACTGCTCGCTTAAATTTAAACTGACTAAACCAGATGTCTTGACGCAGATCAACAAATCACTAGCTGTGCTCTGTTCCAATTGAAATATCAATACATTTATTTCTTGAGGTTTTAACAGCATGAAAACACATTGGCAGAAGTTACTAATTACATCAGCACTATTAACGACAATAACAGGCTGCGCAGTGAACCAGTATGGCGAACTCGGCCCTGATCGACGCGTATTTAATAAAGGAAACGTTATTCCATTAGGTGGTGGAATTTTAGGTGCGGTGATATGCAACAAACTATTTGATGGTCACGGCAGCAAAGACGGTTGGACTGCCGCGTGCGGTGTTGCTGGCTATTTCGCGTCAACGGCTTTCATGAAACAACATAATCGAGCACTCGAACAAAACCCAACAGGACAAACAACGCGGTGGACCGACCCTGATGGCAGCGTACATTCCGTAACACCAACCAAGACTTACTACCGGAATGATGTTCCCTGCCGAGAATTCCGACAGACCGTCGAAATTGATGGGGAAGTCGAGATTCTTAAAGGCAAGGCATGCCGACAAGCGGACGGCAGTTGGAAGCTTACCTCATAACTGAGTTAGTCATCATTGAACCATCTAGGTCAATTGGCTGCAATTGACTTAGGTCAATAAACAGATATCCAAGCATAGCTATCCTTTGGACTTTCGAAGCAGCAAGTAAACTCTTAATGTGAGGTTTTTGACAACATGAGCAAACATTTCCCCCAGCATAAACTCAATATTCCAAGCACACCTAAGTCGTTAGCATTGCTAACTTTTCTCAGTCTATCTATCTCTATGGTAGAGGCTTACGAATCTCCATTGCATACGTTTTCGATCGACGACTTGCAAGGCGGTTTCAATGGCAGCACCTACGGTACTGCGGGCGCGGTGCAAGATTTGGGTATCATTTGTGGTTTAGGTGGCGGCGTGGGCTGCCCAGTAGGCATTGCTCCAATTGTCGATAAAGCCGGACTCACACTTTACCCTGTTGATAGCGAATTTGGATTTCAAGTAGTGGATTTTTTAGGCGCAGTGCCGAAAATTCGCGACGACGATTTTCGCGAAGGTTTTGTCGGTAACATCACTGAAGGCAGTGTAGTTACAGGGTTAAAAATTTCAAATGCTGAGACAGCAACGTACAAAGTCAAACCACCGTTAGGAACGTGGTGTCAGGGTTTGGGGGGAACATCGATTAAATGTTCAACAGAGCATTTTACTACCATGGAGCACGTCTTAAGCTGCCATGAAACCGTTCCTTATTTCTTTGCAGACCCAATAACTGGTGAGCAATCAATACTACAATTTCCTAGCGCGGCAGGCTCGTTCGATTGTGCCAATGCTGAACTAGACAACGATCCGTTCATTCTTGAAAATGGCTCGATAACAACGCTGCTTACCGACCCTACTCCCGACAATCAAATGCGGGCGAATGACAATACCACTGTGTTGGACGATATAGCCACGACGACCGATTATTCTATTACCCTAAAAGACGATGGCAAGCCACTATATCGTTGGGGTAGTTTGATTAAACGCCCGAATGATATTCGCTTATATGCAAGACTTGCCCTGCCCGCCGAATGGAAAGAAGTTGATAGCGCTACTGGGCAGTTGGCAAACGACTTCGTAATCACCAGCGCAAAATTGATCGTCAACCACTGGATCACCAACAATCCGAACGATCAGCTGCGCCCGGAAGACTTGGAAAATGAAGCCGCTACTGGACGCAAGCCTTCATACAAAATTGATATAGAGAATGGAAATTGGACCTCAACCAAGCCTTGCTACGAAGGCGACGGAGACTTGATTGACACCGAGGATGGCATTATTGATGCGAGCTTTATCGACATAGGAACGGTATTAAAGAATGCCGCATTTTCTGGCTCTAATTTAATTGGTCTGAACCCGCCGCAAACATTTTCATCTGATTTAAAAGGTGGCTTTACAAATGCGTTTTACACCACAACCGACCGTGACCCTTTTGAATGGTCTTACGATTCCGACCCTGATCCGTCGGTTCAAGAATATGTAGGCAGCCTAGTGCCCAACGACGCGTTAGGAGAGTTTATCTCAGGCCCACGCTGGAGGCTAAGAGCGAATAAATTTGGTCAAGACATTCCTGGTTTAGAAATCCCAAAAGAAGATTGCAGCAAGCCACCATTTGAAAAAGAAAATACAAAATACGAAACTGGTGAGCCCGCGACCACAATTATTAACCTCCTTGATTGGGATGAATCAAACGGTCCATCGCCGCTGGCTACCAGCAAAGGTTGGGTTAACGTCACGAATAATGAATTCGTCGAAGTCGCGCAACTGGTCAATGGAACTCCAGTGACCACTAACGGCTTGCCAATGACTGATGATTTTGACTTAGCGGTCTATATTAAAGGAGATCGAAAATCGACAGCGCTTTTCAATGCAAAACTTGAGATTAGCTATGAAGGTGAAGTTGTAGCGCCAGCGCCAATAACTATCTCGAGCTCAGACCCAAACCCCGAACCACAACCCGATTCTACGGTTCTGGGCGTTCGCGATATCGTTACACTGCCTTCAGTTCAAGGCGATATGCCAGTGAAAATGATCGAGCAGATAATCACTGGAGTCGAGGCTAATACGCTGACATTAACCGGGGTAAATAATGCAGCTTCGAATAGTACTCTGTCTAAGTGGGCGGCTAATTTTATAACTGTGTTTCAAAATTCTGACAACACGTCATCACTCAAAATTAGCGACGTCAAAATACCCACTAAAGCACGTTACGATGAGATAAAGAGCGTATCAATTACCGTTAGCAATACTGACTCAGAAAGACTTAGTGGTCTACTAAAGATCGTTGGGCTAAATGATCGAGGCTCCCAAGTTGGGCCTTTTATTGGTCGCTTGGATCGTTTGCAATCCAATTCTGATACTACCCTTACGTTTGATTGGTTAGTAGATGATCGGCGTGCGCAAAAGTTGGACTGGACAATCACAGTTTTTCAACAAGGCAATGAGAAACCGACCCAGACTGAAACACAAACGACCCAAATCAGCCGCTGGTAATAACTGATCCAATGACAGATCTATACACAAAAGGGCTCGCAATCGTCATCCTCTTGATGATGTCGGCGTGCCAAGCTGAGGAACCCGATTTGCCGGTAAGGCAGATCGATACCGAGGCAGTTGAGGATTCGCCAACGCCGCAACGTACCAGCCCCCCCGTTCTGGGTAAGGGACCAGGTATGGGTCGAGACTACATGAAGAACACGCCTGGCAGCGGTCAAGGAAGGCCAAATCACCACGGTGGCCATGTTGAACAAGAAAACCAGCCAGATGAGTCTGCACCGATGTCTTCCGAGATAGTGACTACAGAGGGCGACGATAAGACGCAACAAAGTCAGCGTCAAAAGACTGAAGAAAAACTTGAATCTGATTTAAATAAAATCGAATTCGATACTGATAATAACCCCGCGAAAACGCTCCCCAAGCAATCGAAAGACGCTCTCGATCAAATGGGCTAAGTGGCGGCTAAATACAGGATTACTAACATGATATACCGCTTTAAAAATAAGCCAAATAAGATCGATCGTCTAACGCTCACGATATTCGCGCTACTGCTAGTAATGCAGATCGGTACTAGCCATGCGAGTATCGGCGAACCATATCAAGTCAGTGCCGAAATGGGGCCAACTGGCGATGTGTTTTTTGCCGCAGACGGTTACTCCATCAGCCCAGCCTCGAAGTTCATTGTATATCTGGCGGATCAGGACGCCGACAACGTTTATGAGCTATTTAGCGTCGCGATCACTGGCGGTACGCCAACTAAACTGAATGCACCGCTTACCACTGGTGGAGATGTTCAACGAGGTTTCAAGATCAGCCCCGACGGTTCGCGAGTTGTATATCAAGCTGATCAGCAATCCAACGACGTGTTCGAGCTCTATAGTGTGCCGATCACCGGAGGAGTACCGACAAAACTAAACGCAAGCCCAACTTCTGGCGGCGATGTCTATTCAGGTTTCCAGATAAGCTCGGACAGCACTCGAGTTGTCTATTTGTCGGATCAAAACGTAAATAACGTTAACGAGCTTTATAGTGTGCCGATCACTGGTGGCACTTCGCTTAAATTGAATACACCTCTGCCAACAAACGGGGATGTGGAATTTGATTTTTTGATTAGCCCTGACAACAGCCGGGTAGTCTATATTGCTGATCAGGAGAATGACAATGTACTTGAGATTTACAGTGTACTAATTGGCGGAGGCGGCATACAAAAATTGAATACTACTCCAATCGCCAATGGTGATTTAGAGCTCGATTTCTTGATTAGCCCTGACAGCAATTTCGTGGTTTTTCGCGGAGATATAAGCAGCGACGGTATCATCGAGCTTTTCAGTGTACCGATTGCTGGCGGAACCCAATCCAAGTTGAGTGGCTCATTGTCTACCAATCAGGAAGTTAGCCGAGGCTTTCAAATCAGCCCAGACAGTTCTCGAGTGGCGTACATTTCAAATCAAATTTCGAGCTCAAAAGCTGAGCTTTTCAGCGTCGGTATTGACGGCATGACAATGCCCATTAAACTTAACCCAACGCCACCACTCAATGGTAATATTTTTACTGGCTTTGCCATAAGCCCAGATAGCGGCAAGGTAGTGTATCGCGGAGACCAAACCACCAACGGAACTGTCGATATTCACTCAGCTCCGACAATTGGCGGCACAGCGATTAGACTCAACCCATTATTAACTGGCGACAAGCGAGTTCTCGATGGTTTTTCGATCAGCAGCGACAGTGCCAATGTCATCTATCGTGCCGATCAGATCACCACTGATACAAACGAACTCTTCAGCGTGCCAATTGACGGTGGCACCTCGCTAAGACTAAATGCCAACCTGATCAATAACGGTGATGTGATTGACTTCATAGCCAATAATGCTGGCAATAATGTGGCTTATCGTGCAGACCAGACACTCGATCAAGAGGTGAATCTTTATTTAACGCCAGCGACGTCCAGTGCCCCCGTCAGGTTAAATGACGCGTTACCGTTCGGCTCTTCCACGGCATTCGCAAAGTTCAGCAATGATGGACGCTATATTGCTTACATCGCCGACAACGATATATTCAACCAACTAGAGCTTTACGTGGTTGATTTAGAATCAATAATTGAGCCCCCGGTGGTCGACGATGACATGTGCTTTCCGATTAAAGCTGAGAACGCGAAAATCTTCGTAATCTGCTTATAAATGAAGTCAAATTAAACATACTAGGATTAATACTATGAAAAAATCATCCTTAACAAGCTTACTGGCTATCAGTATGCTGTGCATTGCTGGCAGCAACGTTTTGGCGCAAGGTAGTAAACCACGAGATCGTTCTCAAGATCGCATGCAGTCGAAAATACATAAACCCGATGCGGTTCAACAAAAGGATCGCCTGCAAGACCGGGATCGAGATGGCGGTAAAGACTTCGATCGAATTCGTGATCGAGAGCGTGATCGAGATGTTGACGTGCAATTTGAACCTGACGAAGATTCTATTGGCGGCAAAATTTATGCTCATCACCTTATGACTATGGAAGAACGTAATGCCTACCGCAAAAGTCTTCGCGAACAGAGTTCTGATGAACAGCGTAAGTTGCTAAGAGAGAAACATCGCCAAGAAATGCTAGAACGAGCAAAAACTCGTAAGGTAAAATTGGCTAATTAAAAGCTTGGTTAAACTTTTTTCATCGGTATTAAAGAGGAAGTAAGATGAATAAAATCTTGATTGTCTACTATTCAAAAACAGGTCACACAGCGAAAATTGCTAAAGAATTAGCAGAGCGGTGCGGTGCGGATACTGAAGCCATTGTAAGTAAGAGTGATGGCGATAAAGGTTTTAAATTCTTTCGCGCGCTTCTTAACACAGCCTTTCAACGTAGTTCTGAAATTGAGCCATCAAAAAAGTCCCCTCAAGACTACGATCTGATTGTTGTAGGTACACCGGTATGGATGTTTAAATTGAGTTCGTTTACCCGAGGCTACCTAACACGTCATTCACGGCAATTCAAACGAGTGGCTTTCTTTTGTACTCAAGGCGGCAACGGAGACAAGCGCGTGTTTAAGCAAATGAGCGAAGAAATAAAGAAACAAGCCATTGCGACTCTAGTCATCAACGAAAAAGAACTCAAGGAGCAAACGTATCAATCGAAGTTGGCCACTTTTGCAAATAATTTAGAGGCAAAATCGGCGGCGATATAGAAACGCGGCCGCAGGTTCTTAATCGTCGACCTTTAAAAAAATCTAGCGAGTAAAACTTGGTTACGTTTGCTCTGCGAATCCCGCCCAGCAGTGGTTACTAATCAGGGCGGTTAACACCCTGACTCATAATTTCTAAATCCACAATCAGTGGTAAATGATCAGATGCGACTTTGGCCAAGCTATCATTTGCCACAATAACTGCCATCGCAGTAATTGATGAATCACTTAATACATGATCAAGACACAAAGTCGGGTAACGCCCAGAAAAGGTTTGTTTAACTCTCCTACCGTATAGGTCCGTTTGCGCGCTGCTCAAGTGTGATGTCAATCGTCGGATTGCTTGCTGGCGCGGTGTAGCGTTGAAATCACCACAAAGAATGGTTGGTCCTTGGCAGTCGGGGCTGTTGAGCCAGTTTTCGCTTAGCAAGGTATCAACCTGCTCTCGTCGCTCTCTAGGCGTTAAACCAAGGTGCGTAGTGATCATATTCACCTTTTGGCCGTTGAAGTCAATCTCCACCCACAGAGCCCCTCGTGGTTCGTTAAATGGTAGTCGGCGAGACAGTCCTTTTCTATTCTGGTCAGGAATTGATAGTTCTTCGGCTTTAATACGTCGCATCGGTAAATCGGTCAATATCGCGTTTCCAAAACGCCCCTGCTCCAAGTGTTTCACTGGGTGGAAATGAATATCCATACTAAGTTCGTCAGCGATCATTTGCGCCTGATCAACATGATCAGTCTTAGCGCGCTCTACATCAAGCTCTTGCAGCGCAACAACGTCTGGCCGGTACTGCGCGATCACACGGGCGATGCGCGCGGTTGACACCAACCCATCCATGCCTATGCAACTGTGGATGTTATAGGTGAGTACGCGCAAGCAATGTTGGTGTTCTTTGCGCTTGGCATTCGGCGCGACGACGATTTGCTTGTGTTCATCAACGGGTATTGTCCGGCGTTGTTTTTCGCTATCCGGTGCCGGATTTTTTAATCGGCCAAGTAACTTCATCGCCGCCTCTCGAAGGCTCAGAAAGCGAAGATAATTTTTATTTGTTACTGGCAATTCTGTATCTCCTGGAATAAGCGCAAATGCGTCTGTTTCGTTTACACCGGGCCCTGCATGCGAACCGTTTTCCATACGGAAACTGATCGGTTGAGCGTGAGGTCGCCAGCCGCTAATTACAAAGTCACCGGAATCTGGGTGGCGCACTAATTCAACAAAATCGGCAGCAATATCTGCGAGAAATGGATGATCTTCGCCGAGTACCTTTGCACTATCTCTAGGCAGTTCAAAGCGGCCATCTTTGGTCCATGCAAGTACTTGAGCTTGCACGGCTGGATCATCGTTAACCACCAAGACGATCGGAATATCGCTCTCGTCTACCATCGCTTCGGCCATTCGAACTTTTTCGGCGTAGCTAATTTTTTTAGGCAAGTACACAAACCCAATTGGCCCCATTGCGACAACTTCAGTGCGATGCTGTTGAGTAAAGCTGCTACTCGGCGAATCGTCCTCTATACGATGACTACCAAAGTTAGGAATACCCAGCCAATTAGCACGCCGTGACCAAGTTTTATTCAACTGTTGTAGCGAGCCGTTGTGCTTTTCTTGGCTATATTTCTGTAACTGGTTCTCGTACACGCGCTCAACCGCGCTTTGAATCGTATGAGTTGTCAGACTTGAGTAAGGCATTACTGCCTCTTGACCATGATCGGAATAAACCCAAAGGTCATAGTCTCGATATTTAGAACGTTTGGCTGTACCCCAAATGCGATGGATTGCCCGATCAATGCCGGTAAGGCTCCAGTGCGCAAACTTTGATGACGGGCCTCTTCGATGAGCTTGTTCGTCATAGCCGATGAAATTAGCGTGGATAATAGGCATTCCCCTAGTGGCATCTAAACTGACCCCAATAGTTACCAATTCACGCATCAAAACACACGTCGCCACCCTTGTAGGCACATATTTCAACTCCTGAAATAAATCGCGACCATCAATCAAACCTCTAAAGAAATCGACCACGGCCAGTCCTAACTCGACCATCATCAGTAATAGTACCCTTATAAAACTAAAGACGTTAAGCACGGCAAAGATGATCATCTTTAATGGGTTATTGGTTGGCATCATACTCGACCAACCAAACGAGGCAGCACAAAACGATGACTCTTTAGCACCCCCTGTAAAGATGTTAGAAAACGTGCTGCCATCACGTAATAGAGGCTGCCCGCCCTGCTCGACTAACCGCGCCTCGACTGTCGCTGCGGCATTCGGTTCAACCATCACCACGGTTCGTTGATCATCGTGGCGTTTAAAACTGAATGCTGGCACGCAGCCCTTTACGCCATAAAATAATTCGCCCTGTACCGCCGGTGTGCTTGAAGGCTGACCGGTATAAACCGAATGCAATTGATATTGTTCTTTATTCAGAAGTTTGTTTAAAAACTGCATTGATTTCTCATCCAGCGCGCGCTCAAGTTGGCGCTTAGCAAGTCCATCAATTTGGATGATAATCAACCCGCGTTTACGTTCGCCACCAGCCTCATGCGGCTCAATGCTCAAGCCCAAAACGCGCACCAGCCATTGATTACGACTTATAGAGACTCGTGTTTGACGGAAAAAGCGTTCGATTTTTGAAATCATCAATCTCCTGTTCGCTGCTCAGTATCAGCATCACTTCTAGTGCCCAATGCCGCGCCACCGGCTGATTCGATATAGGTTTTAAGTAATTCCCATTCAGTACTGATAAGCGGCAGTAAACCAGACCAAACGTCATGTTGACCATAACGGTGCTTTACATCAGCATCAATCAACGACTGATAAAGTGATAGCGCTTTGCGCGCCGAATTATCCAGCGAAAATTCTTCGGCAGTAGCCAACGCACCCTTCCGGTAGCGTTCCTTAGCGGCTTTACTTAATGTCGTAAATTCGCCCAAAGTCGTAGCAAACTGCTCGATGCTGGCGTTGAATAACAACCTGCCATTTTGCTTATCTTTCAGCACTTCTCTCACACCGGGCGCATCCAGCCCGATAACCGGTACTCCAGCGGCCATCGCCTCAGTCAGCACCATCCCCTGCGTTTCACTTTTAGAGGCAAAGGCAAAAACGTCCATTGAGCGGTACGCACTGGCGAACTCATCACCCTCAATAATCCCCAGCATCACCACTCGATCGGCTACTCCTGATTCGGCAAAACTATCACCAATGCGTTCATGTGCCGGCCCCTCACCCACTATTAAACAGTAGGCCTTTGGGTGTTGGCGTAAAAATAAGCTAATAGCATCAGCCAGATAAGGCAGATTCTTTTCTTCGGCCAATCTGCCTAAATGACCAACAACGAAAGCGTCTTCTGGAATATTGTTGTCTGCCTTGAACTGACCGACATCGCCCGCTTTAAAGCGTTCAAGTTTAACTCCTGTTGGCACAACACTGATAGGCGCTTTTACTTCTCGTTGACGCAATAATTTGGCAATACTTTCGCTCGGCGCAATCACATGGTCACACAAGTTTGCGTAATGCGTAGAAAGTCGCTTGGCAAAACTTCGCATGCGTTTAGAGTCTCCTGGCACGTAGTGAGTGTATTGCTCGTACATGGTGTGATGCGTGAATACATGTGGAAAACCATATAAGGCCGCTAGCCGCAATGCGGTTGAACCAATTAAAAACGGATGATGTGAATGCACCACATCTGGTTTGAAGCCTTCAATTAGATTACTAAAAATGCTAGAGATCGGCAATACAACCGAAAAATCGCTGCCGTTGAAGTTTTGAATTGCCGGTAGTCGCACCACTTCGGCGCTGCTCATACTATCGTCAGCGCCGTCAAAGTTCGGCGCGACTATCATTACCTTATGACCAAGCTCATGATACTTTTCGCTAAACGCTTCAACCGAGCGAGCGACTCCGCCAACATGCGGTAAATAAGTGTTAGTCATCATTAATATATTCATTCAAAATCTCCGATTGGAAGTTCGATATATGTTTGGTTTAGCTCGACTTTAACGATGTTAAAACCCGGCAAATGAATTTCAATATTTGGCGCATTCGCGTGCCACGCTGCTTGCCACGATATTTTCAGTCTATCGCCAGCAGCCTGATCAACGTTGATTACTTCAATAGCGATCGAAACCGTTCCGAAGTGCGTTGGTGCAGGCCCGAAGAAAATAAGTTCACCTGCCCCCCACCAGTCTCCAGTAACGCCAGCGGCGAGTATCAGCATGTCGCCTTCTTCGCGCACAAAACAGTGCCGCATCATGAGCACCCATTCGGCCGCGGCCCACGCATGTTGACCATCGCCCATACAACCGCCGTTGGTGTGCGGATGGATTGCCTCTGGCCATTGTCCAGTGCTGGAGGCCAGCTCGGCAACTCGTTGCATCAAGCGATAAAACCTAGGGTCACCAGCGCGCAGCAATACTTGCGCGATATGTAGGGTCAGATAAGGGTTAACACCCGAATGAATCATGTCTTGAAAGAAGCCGTCATTGACCATGCATTGATCCAACATAAACTCTACCGTATTTAGCAGGCGCTCGTTATTTGGAGCAACCAACTGTAGTGGGTAGCCACAGACAATTGAGCCTATTGCGCCGGAGTCTAAGCGACGATATGGTGATGCTGGAATAGCAGCCTTTTGAATACGCTGTTCGACCTTAAGGAGGCTCTTTTCAATCGCAGATTGATAGTCGGCTTGCCATTTTGAGAACCGTTTAACCGCATCTTCGTCGTTGTTTTTTTGCGCCAAATAGCTGGCCGCCGATAAGCCTGCTACCGCCCAGTAGTCATCCCAATAGTAATGGTCGTTTGGGCCAAGGTGTTCAGCGCTGAAGCCGGCAGGCAGTAAGCCGCCATGGGGCGATTGATCGGAATCCTCTTCGCGCTTGCGGTCTAACCACTTAGCCCCAGCATAAACAGCGTCTCGCCAGGCAGGTTTAAGGTCTGCGTTCAACATGCGGCAGTACTGAGCAAATATCCACAGCGCCTGGCCGTTGGAGTCCCATTCGCCGGCTTGCGAGTGAAAATATCCCATCGCAGTTTGCTGCTCAGGAAAATAGTCAAGCGCCTTTTCCGCTCGCTCATTTAAACCAACACTTAACAGCGCGTTGGTAATAAACGTGGCATCTCGATACCAAAATCGCTTATAAGTGTAAGGCCCTGGATAGACCTTTTCCACCGAATGCAGAATTAATGTATGCAACGCAGTGTTGTATAAACCAAGCATTGCGCTATCAGGTATTTGTAACTGACAGACACCGTTAAGCGCTTGGCTCCAGCGTTGCTCGGCAGTCAATACTGGTTCGCTCTCGGTCTTGTCTTTGTCGTTGTCGTTGTCGTTGTGATTCAGCGGTATACGAATTTGCATTCTATTGCTGCCCTCGACGGTCGAGGGCAGCACCGCCACCGCAGACAACATTCCCACATCACAATGATTATGCGCTGAATTAACCGGTTCATAATCTTGCCAGGAGCCGCCAGTGAACTTCGCGAGGTTTAAATTGTGATGAACCAGATGTTTGCTTTTTTCGCTTAGAAGCGAATAAACGTCGCCATGCTTAAAATTCGAACTGCAATGCATGTGCACCGGTCGATCGAAAAACACGCTGTCTTGTTTATTGATGGTCCAGGCCAAGCCGTCACCCGACAACTCTAAATCGTAAATAAAACTAATGCCTTCTGGGTTGTATGGGCGCAAGCTCACAGCTAACTGATCATCAGTCTCTGTAGCCACCTCAATATCCAACACACACATAGCAACAGAATCTTGATATTCAACATGCCCTCTGGTACTCAGAACACTGTCGCCCAAAATCGTTATGGTATGCACGCTCAATCCATCTTCGGCGGATAAATACTGTTCCGAAGACTCGGCTTTTGATGGTACTAACAACTCACCGTTCTCACACACAAGCCAAGCATCCAGAGACCATTTATCCCATAACGGCGTTAACAATCCACGAGGGTCAATAATCGGCAACGACTCATTATCTGGCACGCCCACAGCGGTCCAATTTCGATGGGTCAGATTAATGTGTGTGAGTGAAAACGCACGCGGCACAAACGACGGGCTGTTGGGGTTAAATTGCTCTTCCACCCAGTGCGGCCAAACCCAATCAAGGTTGTGCTGAATCACTCGGCTATTGAGTAGGCCGCGTGCATGCATCAAGGCACCCGCACGCAACAACTCAATCGGCTCCTGAACTTCTGAAGGCTGGGTAAAGCGTTGTAATTGTGCAGACAGTATGATCGGATCAAGGAAACCGTGTTCCTTGGCCATCTTACGCACCAGCGTTTTCCATGGAAACCATCGAGACTTAAACATTGCTCTACTCCTTCGAGGTTGCAGTTGACGTCTGTGTTTTGTCTTTTAATTGAGTCAGAGAACGCGCCGCTTGGCGCGAGATAATACTCACTAAGACTGCTAGTGCAATCGCACCTAATATTGTTAGCCACAGCGTCTGCATCGACTTGTCAGCGGCGCTCGCATGGGTGGTAATACGAGCCAACGCAGCGCCTAGATAGACATTCAAAGCGGTAATTGGAATTATTCCTAACAACGTGCCGATAACGAAACCGCGCATTCGATAATTGGCTGCACCGAAATAGTAGTTTGATAATTTAAATGGGAAAAACGGAAGCAATCGAGTCAGAAAGACAATCAAGCCGCCTTTTTCACGCAGTCCACTGTTCAAGCTTAGAAGTACTGGGTGGTGAACGCCAAGGTGTTTGAGCAAGGGTTGTTTAAAAACTCTTCGCCCAAGCCAAAACGCGATACTGGCACCAATAGTGGTAGCAATAAGCACTAACACGATGCCTTTTAACAAGCCGAACAGATAACCAGCGCTGATCGTGATCATGATCCCAGGCAGTAACAACACCATTGACACGATTCCGAGCACTATAAGTACAACCCAGTTGTAGGGGTACTCTGAGGCACGATGCAGCAAAGCATGTGATTGGTTATCAACACCTACAAACCACAACCATAACGAGACTAAAAAAATCCAGCTCAAGCCGGCGAATAACGACTTCCAGCCAAACAGAGCGGTAGTTTTTTTGATAAAGGATTGCATCTTGCAGCAGATTGCAACACACACTAATCGAGAATGGATTGATGCAGATCAACTTACTTGTTGCTGACTCGAAATACGATGACAATCATTGAGTATTTAAAGAGCCCTATTACATGAAACTTCTCTTCGCGACCAGTGAACTCTATCCGCTGATTAAAATCGGTGGCCTCGCCGACGTTTCTAACAACTTGCCAGTGGCACTTAAAAACCGACGTCAGGCGGTACGCGTATTGCTGCCGGCTTATCAATCGGTTCTAGTGCCTCTGAAAGAGGTTAAGGTTATCGCCAAGTTTGATCTCAATGGTTACTCGGTGCGGCTGCTGGAAACGCACTTAGCACCCTCACGGCTAACAATATGGCTAGTGGATTGCCCTGAGCTGTTTAATCGCCCAGGCTCGCCATACATAAACGCCCAAGGACAGGACTGGCCAGATAACGCTCAACGTTTCGGCTTATTTTGTGAAGTAGCTGCTAAAGTGGCCACCGACGAGCTTGGTCTCAATTGGCTCCCAGAATTAGTCCATTGCAATGATTGGCAGACTGGGCTGACCCCGGTTTATCTCAATCAACGCCCGGCGAGTGAACGACCGAAAACGGTTTTTACGATTCACAATCTGGCATTTCAAGGTTTGTTCTCGTATGACGTATTCCAAGCTCTGCAGCTACCTTCCGAATTGTGGAGTTCAGAGGCATTGGAATACTATGGACAACTATCATTCATAAAGGGCGGCTTGGTATTCGCAGACCAAATCACCACCGTCAGCCCGCGTTATGCTGAGGAAATCACCACGGCAGAATTTGGCTATGGGCTTGAAGGCCTATTGCAGGCGCGAAATGATAAGCTGACAGGCATTCTCAACGGCATCGACAATCAACAATGGAACCCGCAAACGGATACCAATTTGGTGCACAATTATTCCGTTGATTTATTGTCCGGTAAAATCAAAAACAAACGCGCTTTGCAACGCGATTTCGGCTTACTGCTTAACGACAAAGCAATGCTCATCGGCGTTGTTAGCCGCCTCTATAAGCAAAAAGGCATCGACCTCTTACTGCAAAATATAGCGGCCATTAGTAAACACGCGATACAATTAATTATACTCGGAACTGGCGACTCCAAGATTGAAGGAGAGCTAATTGAAGCCGCCGCCGCGTATCCTGTTACTGTGGCCGTGCAAGTTGGTTATGACGAGCAATTGGCGCATCAAATTGTCGCAGGCGCCGATGTGTTTGCCATTCCCTCACGCTATGAGCCATGTGGATTAACCCAACTCTATAGTTTACGCTATGGCACCCTGCCTCTGGTTAGAAACGTCGGCGGCTTGGCCGACACCGTAGTCAATAGCACAACAGAAACTATTGCCAACAATACCGCCAACGGTTTTGTATTTGATGAAGCAAGCCCTGATGCTCTTTATGAGTCCATTTTACATGCAGCGTCATGTTTTGCTGATAAAAACCTCTGGCAAAATCTACAATCCAGTGCCATGAAGCAAGATTTTTCATGGGGTCGAAGTGCTCGAAATTACCTAAGGCTCTATCAAGGGCTAAGCAAGCCCTAGATTATTCGCTAACCCTATGCGCAGCTCTCTGGTAAATATCCTGACTGATTGATTTGGATCAAAATGTTCATTGTTAGCTTGAATACACTAATCAAAACTACTTTAGTCTCAGGACATGAAAAGATGGGCAATTCAAATAAATATATTGCATGGTTTGACTCAATCGACCGTTCAAGCATCGCTACCGTTGGCGGTAAAAATGCCGCCTTAGGTGAGATGTATCAATCATTAACACCGCTTCAAATTAGAGTACCCAATGGTTTCGCGGTTACCGCCGCGGCCTATCGAGCGCTACTCGATCACAATGAACTATGGGACAAATTACGCCAATTGATGGCACCAATTGACGGCCATGATGTCGATTTGCTAGCCGAGAATGCAGAACAAGCAAGAACCTTAATTGGCAACGCCGAGCTACCGAGTGAATTGGTCACCGGCATCAAAACGGCCTACCAACAACTTAAACAAGAGTACGGAGATTCGTTAAGCGTTGCGGTTCGTAGCTCTGCCACCGCCGAAGATCTTCCCAATGCCAGCTTTGCCGGACAACACGACACCTTTTTAAACATTAGTGGTGACTCGGCGCTATTAAAAGCGTGCTCAAATTGCTTCGCGTCTTTGTTTACTGACCGTGCCATCATCTACCGACTGAACAACGGCTTCGACCATTTTCAAGTGTCGTTGTCGATAGGCGTGATGAAAATGGTACGTGCTGACTGCGCCACCAGCGGTGTAATGTTCAGTATCGATACTGAATCAGGTTATCGCGATGCGGTGTTTATTACTGGCTCGTATGGTCTGGGTGAGAATATAGTGCAAGGCATCGTAGACCCGGATGAATACTACGTGCACAAACCGACCTTTGAACTAGGTCATCGTAGCGTACTAAGCCATCATCTTGGCAACAAGAAGATCAAGATGGTCTATGACAACAATAACGGGCGCACTGATGTAAAAAACGTAGCGACCTCTGACATTGAACGAAAAACGTTCTGTCTGCAAGATCACGAGGTGCTTACTCTTGCCGACTACGCGATCAAAACCGAAATACATTTCAGTGATGATATGGGCCACCTCTGCCCGATGGATATGGAGTGGGCCAAAGACGGTATCGACGGTCAGCTATACCTTATTCAAGCGCGTCCCGAAACCGTCATCTCGCAACGAGCAACTAATATTTGGGAGACTTACAAACTTCTAGATCAGGCAACACCTATCGCCTCAGGGCGCGCAGTGGGACAACGCATTGCCAGTGGTCAGGTTCGGATTGTCAATAATAAACAACAATTGGCTCAGTTTAAGCCTGGAGAAATACTGGTAGCCAGTAACACCCACCCAGATTGGGTCGCGGTAATGGCGCAAGCCAGCGCGGTGATCACCGAACACGGTGGACGCACTTGTCATGCTGCGATTGTGGCTCGAGAATTAGCAATTCCAGCGATTGTTGGCGTACCCAATGCGACCGAGCGATTAAACAACGGCCAAACCATTACTGTATGTTGTGCTGATGGCGCTAGCGGCAAGGTATTCGATGGCGCCCTGCGCTTTGAAACCAAAACACATAAGCTTGATGATCTTCCACAAACACAAACCGAGATAATGCTTAGTATCGCCAGCCCCGATCACGCCTTTAAAGCCAGTTTATTACCCTCAGCCGGCGTCGGTTTAGCGCGTATGGAGTTTATTATCAATAATCACATCAAGGCGCATCCAATGGCGTTGATTCACCCTGAGAAAACTGAGAGCGACGCCTTAGTCAGTATATTGCATGAACTTATCAGACCTTACAAATCTGGGGCTGATTATTTTGTCGCTAAATTAGCTGAAGGTATCGGCATGATCGCGGCGGCATTTTACCCTCGAACCGTTGTGGTGCGTTTCTCAGACTTTAAAACTAATGAATACGCAAATTTACTCGGCGGCAAAAATTTCGAGCCCGCTGAAGAAAACCCGATGCTCGGATTTCGTGGCGCCGTACGCTATGGTCATCCTGATTATGAAGCTGGGTTTGCGCTCGAATGTGCAGCGCTTAAATACGCACGTGAAGAAATGGGATTATTTAACATAGTTCCAATGATTCCTTTTTGCCGCAGCGTCAATGAAGCAAAACGAGTCATCGACATAATGGCTAAACATGGATTGGCTCGCGACAAGACTGACTCTGGTGCCAAGCTGAAAATCTTCATGATGTGTGAGGTACCGAACAATGTGATTCGTATCGATCAATTTTGTCAGTTGTTCGACGGAATTTCGATTGGCTCAAATGATCTTACACAACTGGTGTTAGGAGTTGACCGTGATTCTGATCTGGTCGCCTCTGAATTCGATGAGCGAGACCCTGGTGTACTGGAAATGATGCGTCAAGCGATATTGGGAGCCCATTGTCACAACCGCTCTATCGGTATCTGCGGACAAGCGCCTTCGGACTACCCCGAAGTATGCGAGTTCTTAGTTCGGCTTGGAATTGACTCAATCAGTCTTAACCCAGATGCGCTGATGACAATGATACCCGTGG
>JAFMHC010000252.1 GCA_017854775.1 Gammaproteobacteria bacterium
ATAGCCATGGCAAAGATGGCCTGCGCATCGCATATTCTGATTAAAAACGAACACGAGGCGCGCAACATTATGAAGAAGTTGGATGCCGGTGACAGTTTTTCGCAACTCGCAAAAAAGTATTCGACCTGCCCATCGGCTAAGAAAGGCGGGGATCTGGGTGAATTTAGAAAAGGCGCCATGGTGGCCCAGTTTGATAAGGCTATATTCACTAATGGCAGTGAAGATAAAAAATACCTCGGGCCAATTAAAACTAAGTTCGGCTTCCACTTGATACAAGTACTTTATAAAACTTAAGCGTTACATAATTCAGTCTTTAAAGGTGCACATATGAAAATACTGCTTAGCCTGTTGCTTGCTTTGTCAATGACGTCTATCACTGCGGCGATCGCCAAGGCACCCGTTTGGAAGGTCAGCAAGGGCGATGACTATTTGTATCTAGGCGGCACAATTCATGTGCTATCTAAAAACGACTATCCATTGCCGCAAGCATTTGAAATAGCGTATAACCGTGTTGATGACATCGTGCTCGAAACCGATGCGGCCGCGTTAGTGGCACCCGAGGTTCAGGGGCGCATACTAAATGCTATGTCATATCAAGATCATCGAGCTCTGTCTAATGTGTTAGATCGTGATACCTACAGCCAGCTAGATCAACTGCTCAAATCCAAAGGCATACCAATTGCGGTGTTCGATCGATTCACGCCAGCCGGAGCGATGATGGCGCTAACCCAGTTTGAACTTCAAAGGCTGGGCTTAATTGGTGGTGAAGGGGTAGACGCTCACTTTGGCGCGCGAGCGATACGCGATAAAAAAGAATCACTCTTTCTCGAGTCTTTTGAACAGCAACTAAGCTTTATTCAAAGCATGAATCAACTTGAGCCCAATCTGCTTATCAAGTCGGGTATCAACGACATCGAACAATTAGAAACCGTTTGGGCTGAACTATTAAGTGCTTGGCGTAACGGAGACTTAGATCAATTAGAGAAGATCGGCATCGTTGACATGAAGCGCGACTTCCCGACTCTATATCAAACGATTCTAGTTAAGCGCAATGACCAATGGCTTGATGAAATAAAAGCGATGATACTCAGCGAAGATAAAGAATTCATCCTCGTTGGTGCGTTGCATATGGCCGGATCTGACGGTCTGATAACGCGCTTAAAAGCCGCCGGCTATACCGTCAGTCAGCTAGACTGATCACTTGGATTTTAGACGGCTTGGGTTTTAGACGACTTAGATATTAGACGACTTAGATAGTTAGACGACTTAGATAGAGGCCAAGTCTGAGTTATGGCTAGTCGTCGTCGAACGAGTCAAATTCGGCTTCGAAATCAAATCCGGATTCAGAGTCACCATCACTACCGCTACCCTTGTCGCTACCTTGTTTCGCTAGCTCCGATTCTTTTTTCTCACGCTTGGCTATTTCCGTTTTCTCGGCGCGGCGTGCAGACCGTTGGCGCTTTATTTCTTCTTGCTCCTTACGGTTACTGCCTTGGCGTGTATTAGCACCTTTTTGAGTGTTAATAAATTCAGCCATATTAGTCTCAACCCAAGCGTTCGCTTCAGATTCGCTGGCAAGCCCTTCTTGTTGCTTTGATACATGCGATTTTCGAGATGTAACCTGGCGTGTGATGCGCGCGGTCCAATTGTCACCGTCTTGCACTACTTCGCTTTGATATTTATTGCTGCTCATGATTTTCTCGGAACTATTATATTCCCGGAACTCTTATATTCTAGGAACTATTATTTTTTTGGACTAGTAACTTTATCGCAACTAGTAAATAGAGTCGTCAGTAATTACTGACGAATAACTTTATTCTTTAAGTTTGTAGCCAGTTTTGAACATCCAAGACACGACAATCAGGCACAAAGCCAGAAATACGAAAATCATTGTAAGACTTGTCCAGACATTAACATCGGAGACTTCAAAAAAGCTCCAACGGAAACCGCTAACTAGATAAACCACTGGGTTAAAAAGAGAGACTGTTTGCCAAAATGGCGGTAGCATATTGATTGAATAGAAACTGCCGCCTAAGAACACTAATGGTGTAATGACTAAAATAGGCACTATCTGAAGTTTCTCAAAGCTATCAGCCCATAAGCCTATTATAAAGCCGAATAGGCTAAAGGATATACAGGTGAGAATAAGAAAACTCACCATCCAAACAGGGTGTTGGATCTGCAAATCGACAAATAGGCTAGCGGTTATTAAAATAACGCAGCCAATAACGAATGACTTGGTCGCTGCTGCTCCAACATAGCCGAGAAGCGCTTCGAAAAACGATAATGGAGCCGATAAAATTTCGTAAATAGTGCCGTTGAATTTTGGAAAGAAAATCCCAAAGCTAGCGTTCGATATGCTCTGCGTTAGTATCGTTAACATGGTCAAGCCTGGCACGATGAATAAGCCATAGCTGACACCATCGATGGTTTGAATCCGCGAGCCAATTGCTGAGCCAAATACCACAAAGTACAATGAGGTTGATATAACCGGTGATGCTAAGGTCTGAAATAATGTATTGATAGCACGCATCATTTCAGCGCGATAGATTACTTTAATTGCTGAAAAGTTCATGTTTACGCCTTGGCCGATGGGGTTAGCTCAGAGTCTTTATGCACCAGATCGACAAAGATGTCTTCCAGTGAGCTCTGTGTGGTTTGTAAGTCTTTCAATTGCAGCCCGCTCTCGCTGAGCAGGTTGAGCAATTTAGTGATGCCGGTGGCGTTGGCGGTGGCATCGAAGGTGTAGGTTAGCACCATACCGTCATTAGAGAGGCTTACATCTAAACCGACCAAACTGCTTGGGATGGCATTAGCTGGTTCCTTCAACTCGATGATTAATTGTTTTTTTCCAAGTTTCTGCATTAACTCGGCCTTATCTTCAATCAATAATATTTCACCATCATTGATCACACCGATACGGTCTGCGATGTCTTCAGCTTCTTCGATGTAATGCGTGGTTAAAATAATCGTAACACCAGACTCCCGCAAGTTTCCGATCATAGCCCACATGTCTTTGCGCAGCTCAACATCGACCCCCGCCGTTGGCTCATCTAAAAACAAAATTCTAGGCGCGTGTGACAACGCTTTAGCAATCAAAACACGACGTTTCATACCGCCCGACAACATTCGCAGCTGATTATCTTTTTTATCCCACAAGGATAAATCTTTTAGCAGTTGTTCTAGGTAGGCATTGTCGGTGTTAGCACCGTATAGCCCACGGGTAAAGCGTACTGTATTCCAAACTGTCTCAAACGAACTCAAGGTAAGCTCTTGCGGAACTAAGCCAATTAGCTGTCTGGCTTGCCGATAGCTTTTGACGTTGTCGTGGCCGTCTACTGTTACCGACCCTGATGAGGCTGACACGATACCGGTAATCACCGAAATCAGTGTGGTTTTTCCGGCACCGTTAGGGCCAAGTAATGCCAAGATTTCGCCACGTTCAATCTCGAGGTTAATACCTTTGAGTGCTTGAAAGCCGTTGTCGTAGACTTTGCTTAAGTCTTTAATTGATATGATAGAATCCATCTCCCGATTTTACGCTGCTTTTGCTTGCCCGTGTGATTTTTGAGGTGTTAATTTCCAATAATTTTGAGAGTGCCAGACCGATGCAAGAACCCATTCAGAAACTCAAGCAGAAACCGATCCTCCATGTCTTTTTAATCTCGCATTATTGCGAGAAGGCTCGTTGGGCATTAGACCTTGCGGGTGTCGACTACCAAGTTAACCTCTTGTCACCCTTGGAGCATGCCAAGACCGCCAAAGCGATTGGTGCTTCGAGTTCGGCATTGCCAATCTTACAAATGCAATCAGTAGAGAATGATGGGTCACGGATAATACAAGGCTCAGCTGACATCCTCTCCTGGGCCAATCAACAGGCGTCCATCAATGGCAAGCATGGCCTGACCATCTCAGAAGAGTCAAACGAGATAGAGAAGCGTTTAGACGATGTTCTAGGTGTTCATGTGCGCCGTTGGTTTTATTCAGAGTCATTACTCGACTGCCCGCAAACGGTTAGGCCGGTGTTTGCCGAGGGATCGGGGTTTGTAAGTCGTACTATGCTTAGGCTGGCTTGGCCGAAAGTTGTGGCTACTATGATTAAACGCATGGACTTAGGCAGACAACAAGAGACTCAATCCAAGGATATTGTGGCAGAGCAGCTTAATTGGTTGGATTCTTTGTTGGCTGGTGATCGGCAATTTCTAGTCGGGGACTCACTTTCTAATGCTGACATCGCCGCCGCCAGTCTTATCGCGCCGCTTTTTTCACCGGCCAAGCATCCAGCCTCGAACATCGTAATGTTGCCACCGCGAGTAGCCATAACCGCAGAGCAATGGGAATCTCGACCGTTCGCAAATTGGCTTTCCAAACTCTACAGCGAGAAAAGGTAAGTGATAGATACTTGGTTAGCTTAACTCTCAGTTTAACTCTCGGTTTAGCTTTCACAAACAAACTATTATAGCGGCTAAGCGCTATAATCTTAGATCAATGCGAAACGCCCATGCCTGCTTTCATCCGAATATGAGATTTCTAATGCCTTGCACAATATTATCAAACCACAAAGACCGATTATGAGTACTGCTAGCGTATCAACTGAGGAGTTCGATGTTGTGGTTCTGGGCGGTGGTGCCGCAGGACTCATGGCGGCTTTTACCGCTGGTCAGCGAGGTAAGCGAGTCGTTGTGCTTGAAGTGTCAAATAAACTAGGTAAAAAAATTCTAATGTCAGGTGGTGGCCGGTGTAACTTCACTAATCTTGATGTAATGCCGAGTAACTTCATTTGCGAAAACCCACACTTTGTTAAATCCGCCTTGGCGCAATATTCGCAATGGGATTTTATAGCCTTAGTCGCCAAGCATGGTGTTGATTATCATGAGAAAGCGCATGGACAATTGTTCTGCGATAATTCATCAAAGGATATTCTTAAGATACTAATCGACGAGTGCCAGGCGGTTAATGTTGATCTCAGGCTAAACTGTGATACCACTAAAGTGGGCAGTGATAATGGCTATCGAGTCGAGACTAACCAGGGTGTTATCTCAGGCCAGAGTTTGATCGTTGCCACCGGCGGCTTATCAATACCGAGTTTGGGGGGTGCCACTGGCTTAGGCTACCAATTAGCCGAGCAGTTCGGTTTAAACCTGCATGCCACAGAAGCGTCGTTAGTACCGATGACACTGAGCGGCAAGTGGCAAGATCTGTCGACCGCTATTTCCGGTGTGTCTTTACCGGTAGTTGTGTCGGTTGCAAGCAAAGGCTTCGCCGAAAGCATGTTGTTCACTCATCGCGGCTTAAGTGGCCCTGCGATCTTACAGTTATCAAATTACTGGCATGCGGGCGAGCCTATTGGAATCAATTTATTGCCGAATGAGAATGCCGCTGAGCTCTTCATACAACGCAAAAAGACTAATCCTAAAAGCATGTTGTCGGGAATATTAACTAACTTCTTACCAAAGTCGTTGATCGCCGAGCTTCAATCAAGGTGGTGGCCTGAACATTCAGCCTCGACGTTGCACGAAATGAAAAATGAAGAGTTGCAACGCTTAGGCGCGTTGTTTAATAACTGGTCTATTCGCCCCTCAGGGACTGAGGGTTATCGAACCGCCGAAGTAACCCGCGGTGGCGTAGACGTTAATAGTATTTCGTCAAAAACCATGCAAGTTATCGGTCAGAAAAACCTATTTTTTGTCGGTGAGGCGTTAGATGTGACCGGCCATCTTGGCGGTTTCAACTTTCAGTGGGCCTGGTCGTCAGGCTATGTTGCGGGCATTAATGCGTGAGGTGTGCCGTGATAATACGGTTGTCATGTACAAGGTAAAGCACCCGAATTAAAGTTGTAAGTGCCATTCTCAAGTCAGTGACAAGACCTAAGGTCGCCCTGAGTTTACTGAATTTCGTGGTATCACGTTCCTAATTTAGTAATGACTTGGCATTTTTCCATGTCGGAAATATTACCTAAACTAAGTAGGTACAAAAATGTGGGGCAAGCTCTGATATTGAACTTGCCCCACTGTCGGACCTATTGCTGATCAACTTCTAAGCAATTCATTAAGCAATTCATTAAGCAACTCCTTAAAAAACTGCTAAGAAACTGCCGCTAATGAGTGTTCTCAAGACGATAAAAGCGTATTTGATCAAAATCATTGCCGTTGCCGGTGTTGTTTTGCGTATATGCACCGGCTTTGAAATACATCCACTCATCAAACACGTCATAACCCGTGCCTCCGGCGATGAGGTTGTCCATATCAATATCAAGTTGACCGATAATTTCAGCATTGCTGTCACCCCTGCGGATGACTACTTCGATTATGGCGCCAATATTTGTGATTTCATATGAAATCAATTCGCCAGCAGCGACTCCGTTATCA
>JAFMHC010000253.1 GCA_017854775.1 Gammaproteobacteria bacterium
AAAGGTGCTTACGCGTGGAGAACTTTACGTAAGGCGGGTGTTCCGCTTACATTCAATTCAGACTTACCCGGCTCTGATCATTCAATATTTTACGCATTGCATGCCGCCATCACCCGTCGTGATAAACAGGCTCAACCAAGCAATGGCTGGTACCCCGAACAAGCGGTGACGATTGAAGAAGCCATTAGAGCCTATACCAATTGGGCGGCGTATTCGGCGTTTAGAGAGAAACAAACTGGCAAATTAAAACCAGGTTTCTGGGCTGACCTTACCATAATCGACATAGACCCATTTCAGCTCGCTACCTCATCACCGGCTAAGATTTTGGATGGCAAAGTGCTTATGACAATCGTTAATGGCTCGGTAATCTACAGCGATCAATCACTCGATGCTAAAGAGCCATAGCCACATGTGGATAACATTCAGTCATCAACTGGATTTATGTAGATATCAGGCCTTCTTCACACTGAGCTATCGCTACAGCTCAGTGAGTTAAATTGCATTGCTAAACCGACTGTATACGCAGCCGACCGAGTCCCTAGCTTTGTTTTTTCAATGCGTCAATTTCATCAGCAATCGCTTCCGCTTTGGCAGATAGATCAGAGTAAGTTCGTATATCACCTTTTCTTTGCGCCACTAGCGCCTGCTCTAAGAGCGAACTATATTGTTTATTGAGCTTTGATAATGGGTCTTTCTTGAGAAATGAAAACATAAGTGGCTTTGTTCAGATTGTTGATCATTGGATAAAGTAAGCTGAACCTGCAGCGACCGGCTCAGATCTGAACAATATCAGATCGGTGTCGACCTTTTGTATGATCGCTGGAGTTACCTACTTATACGCTAACAAGCTCAGCGCTCAATCTGATACCGCAAGTCAGCACCGCTATTGACGCCGAGGTCGGCTTTAACCGACCAAGCTTCGTTCAAGTTGTAACGCAAGATTAGAGACTGTGCGGCATCGAGCAAACCATAGCCGTAGCCGATGTAAAACTTTGACGACAGTTGCTTGCCCGCAACAACACTCGGCGCATTATTGGTCAACTGAAGCTCTAAACTGGTCAGCCCCAAAGATTGCTGTAATTTTTCGGTCATCCTAGTCACTTCGTTGGTGCCATCACCTCGTAAAGAGTTGGCTATGCGTAACAAGGTAAAGCCATCTTGTGATCCGAGGTTTCCTAGCGGCTTATTGAAAATCAGCACCGACAAAATATCTTCATCTTGCATCGACGGAGTCGAATACAAATTAAGCCTTGGTGCGCTCGCACGACCAGAAACGCGAACACCTGCGGTGATCGAATCGACTGTTTTTTCGGCTTTTAAATCTAGGCTCGGGTCATCGATACTGCCACCGTCAAAGACAAGCCGACCTTTATCGATTTTTAGATCCTGCCCATAGGCTTGATAGCGACCGTTGTTGACCGTGATCTGCCCTTCGCCTCTTAGAATGCCGCCTGGTTCTTGAAAAACAAGTAGCTTACCCAACAAGTTAGCATCTAACCCTTGTGCACTGATATTAGTTTTATCGCCTAAGTCGACGGTAACTTTAAGTCGTTGCCTAAAGCTCGAGACTCGTGTCTCTGCACCCACGAGCACCACATCACTGGAGACTAATACAGCCGTTTCCGGTAACTTAAAATCTAAATTAGCGCGATCAATGACTACGCCGCCGCGTAAATCTAGGGTCTCATTTTCTAGTTTTGCGGTTAAATCGATATCGCCTACCACGTTTAACTCGGGAGTGTCTGCTAACTGAATGTTTTCACCGGCGAATACCAGAGTCACTTTAGGCGACTGGAGGTTCAAGAAGTCAACATTACCACTCAAAAGCAGCGCGCCACTACCAGAACGAAGCTGGCCATGGAGGTCGATTTTGGAGGTTCCATCAGACGTAACGTTCAACTCAAGGCCCTCGAGCTGTAAACCAAGCTCGGGAATATCAGCTCTGGCATTTTTAAGTTCTCCAGATGCGACAATCTCAGGTGCCGACAACGACCCGGTCAGCTCTAATTCAGCATTTAAAGCACCATTTAGACTAACGGCATCAAGTAGCACCGTAGGCAATATCGACAGATCGGCTATCGCCAACTTGGCTCGACCAAGAGCTTTCGCCTGCATAAATGTCGGTGATTCAACAGCTTGGTCGACACTAATATTAAATGTCATTACGTCGGCATTTGCTAAAATCACATCTACCGAGCCTTGTAAGCTCTCGACCTGTTTAATACTTGCTCGAATAGATTCAAATACCAGTGTTTCATCAGACAGCTCATCATCGCCAGACTCTTGCCAGGTTAGTACTGCTGCAGTTGATTCAAGGTATCCATCGATTGTTGCCGATGCCTGATTTGGTGCCTGTATATATGAAAATACACCATTAGCTTGCCCCTCAATATTCAAGTCATAGAGTTGCAGAAAGCGATTTAAATTGGCTAAATCGAGTGCCGTTAGCGCCGCCGTAACATTAGTACTTTGAGGATTTATATTTGCCTCGAAACAAAGCGCCTGAGTTTGATTTATCAAGCAGCTCTCAGACACCGAAAAACCACCGTTAGCCACTTCCAATGAAACCTCATTTTTCAGTGTCCATTCGGCTAACACTGTGTCATTTAAATCAAGTTTGGATAGCACACCTGTCCATTCATCATTCAGCAAACTGCCGTTAGCCCTGACATTTAGTGTTGCATTATTTGCCAAGGTCGATTCAAGCGAGATCGAATGGGAGTCAAGCTGGCCGCCAATATTTAGCGACAGAAGGTTCGCAATGGTTGTCTGCTCTTGCCGAATAGAACTTGCTTGCAAGGAAACCTCTAATGCGTCCTTGGCGTTGGCCAAAGATGCCACTGCTGACAGATCAAGATCATCTGCTGAGAAACCGGCAAACGAGAGCCCCTTAGAGCTAGCCTTGATACTGACTTTAGGTTTACTTGGTAGGCCTGTTACTTTACCGGTGCTGGTAAGCGGACCGGAACCGTAGGCTAAAAAATCACCAATGTCAGGCGACGCAACTGACCAACTGAGGTTTAAGCGATCATCGATCTTGCCGTTAGCGGATAAACGTGATTTACCCGAAACAAGTAATAGTTTCTCGACCTCTACGACGCGCCCAATTAACAGCATATTCATGTCGGCCTTAAGGTCTTGCCTATAGGCTTTGCCCGTGGCATTGGCGACCACAGCATATCGTTGACTGGAACCGGTGACACTAAGCTTGCCGCCTGAGGTCACTTGAGCCGCAGTGGTATCAGCACTCAACGCTAACGGCCATGACAATGACGACCACACTGCATTAATATCAACACTTCCTACCTTGGCCGCCGCACTGTTGTCTTGGTCTAAGAAACTCGTTAAGTCATTGATCTGACCGGAGAGAGTAAAATTTGCCGGGCTCTTCTGACTTTGCGGCTTTTGCTGCGCTAACGACAGCTTAACAATAGAAAGATCGTCGCTAACCAAAGATACGTCTGCCGCTACATTCCAGTTCGAATATCCGGCGCTTGCTATGGATGTTTGGCCAATGATGTTTGCGGTTAAACCGGCTAATCCCTGCTCCGGCAAAAAATGCCCATCGAGCTTAAACTCGCCGCTTCCAAGAGAAACCGTTTCGCCCATTACTTGCTCGGCATCACGCGCCGCGGTTTTCAAATCAGCCGCCCACTCGATTCGCTGGCTTAAGGCATTATTAACTACGGCGGTTAAACGCGCATCTACCGGTGCTATTTGATTCTGCTCTATGTTTATCGAAGACCATGTGCCGCTAAGCAAGCCGTTCGACTCAATATTCATTTGCTCAATTTGCCAATCAACTGTGTGCGATAAATCCAGCACACCATCCGGTTTAGCCGACAAATCAATCTTACCAATTAACGACACTTGCTTGTCTGAATCAACTACCTTCAGCTCTTTTAGTGTCAACACGCTGTTGTCGATATCGGCTGACAACACTATTTTTTTAAGAGCAAGCAAAGGAGACGGAGTCTTGGAACCTAAGGCTACGCTTTGCACAGAAATTCGGTTAATTTCTGCTTGATCAAGCGACACGCCAATCGGAATCTCGAGTCCTTGCCAAGGTACATAATCACTTGTTACCGGCTCGGCCTCGACTAGCTCAAGATCAACGCCGGTAAAACTAATACGCTCTACGTTGGCGTGCTGTCTTAGTAGATCAAGCGGTCGCCATGCCAAAGAGCCTTGAGCTATGAGAATCGTGGTGCCATCAAAATTCAACTGTAAGCGATTAAAACTAAAGTCACTAGCATCGCCGTCAATCGACTCGACAGTCATTATATCAGGGGCCAAATTAACCGCCCACCGCAGCCCGCTAGTAGTGCCAAGCAACCAAAATAAAAAACTGCCTAGTAGTACCGCGATGACGACCAACGTCGATAGGAAACCCTTGACTATAGTCATCATAGATTTGTTAGCCATCATAGGTCTGTTCCAAAGCTAAAGTGCAGTCGTAACGGGTTGCCGTCTCGATCTAAGGCAGAAGCCGCATCCAAACGCATAGAGCCAAATGGCAGTCGCCAGCGCAAACCGACGCCGACACCTTTCTTATAATCTACATTGCTATCAAAAGCATCGCCAGCATCAAAGAATGCAGCAAGTGAGATATCGTTTTTAATTGGGTGCTCATATTCTATGCTGCCGACCAGCAAATTCTTTGCTACCGTCACTTCGCCATTTCGATTAACACCAACACTTTCATATTTGTAGCCGCGTATGCTGTCATCACCACCAGCCAAAAAACCAAGTGACTCCGGCAGTTTTGTCGCTTCATCAATTAAACTGCTGGCTAATTTAAAGCGAAACTTTACTCGGCCTGTTCCAAGTGGAATCAAGCGTTTGGAATCCAAAATGACTTGTACTAAATCGATGTCCGATGCGACTGATTTACTTGCGCCCCTAACAGTGGCGGATGCACTCCAACCCTTGGTCGGAAAATAGTCGTCATCAGCTTTGGTTCGTTCCCAACGAACGCTTGGCATTAATAAATCGGTGGTTTGTTCAGTGGCAAATAACTCGTTAACGTTATCTGATTGCTGAGTATTAGTCAGCGGATCAGAGGTGTTACGGGTAAACGTCTCGCGGCTTGCGGTCAATCCGAAAGTCAATAATGAGTCATTCCAGGACCGTAGCCGTTGGCTGCCGATCTTGGTTGATTCGAAACTTCGGCTATCGCCGAGTTCTTCTTCAAGTGCGGCAAAGAAACTGAGGCTGTCTTTAGCCGAGCGATTCTGTGGTATTTGATAATTAACAATCACCGAACGCTTGATCTCGGAGCCGCCCAATCGTGTACTTAAGTTATGGCCTCGGCTATTGATCCGCCTATTTTCATACCCCACCCCACCGCGCACGCCGGTGTCAGTGCCAACACCGATTTCAGCCGAGTAAGCGTTACGCTTTTTAGCGCTCAAAGCGATTATCACTGGCAAGCTAGCCGATGCCGAACTAGTCTCGCCCGCTTGCACCGAAACGGTCGAAAAATAAGGCGTTGCGAGCAAGCTCTGTTGCGTCTTAACTAAGGCATCTGAATCGAAAGGATCACCGGCTTTGATAGTGATATAGGAGTCAAGTAAGTCCTGCTTAAGACGCTTTTTAAAGCCAGTGCTAGTTGCACTGCTAAGTTGCCAATCAATATTGATCTGACTTATCGAGTAACGCTCGCCAGTGTTAAATATCAGGTTAATTCCAGCACCAGTACGAGCTTCATCTATCACCATCTCACTGCGAACAAGTTCGGCATCAAAATACCCGAGCCTCAGAGCTCTCGCCAATAGGGCCTTTTTATCCTGCTCGTATTTTGCTTGCTCTAGAACCTGCCCTACTTTTAAAGAATAATTGGCTAACCAAGTCTGAAAATGCGCTTTCTGCTTCGGGGTACCATTGATCTCCAGCGATAGCTTATTAATAACGACAGGCTGATTTAGCTCAATTTTATAAATCAGTTTGGTGACGGACTCAGCCGGTATCAACGTCACAGTTGCGAGGTAATAGCCAAACGGCTGAATAGCTTCCTGTATTTCCTTTGGTATACGTCGCTTAAGCCGACGCCGCTCACCGCCCGAAAGCGGAGTGGGGTCAGCTAGTCGCTGGTGCAAACGCACATGCTGTTTAATGTTTGCTAAAATGTCGCCTTCGACACCAACAAATGAAAGCTCCACTCTAGATGGGTTACTTGTTTTAGTCGCTACAGTGGCATTACTATCAGCGGCCTCTGCGGTTGCGCACACTCCACTCAGGCACAATGGCAGACAAACGCCGATGACGAGAAGTTTCTTTATTTTGACAAACATGAAATACGACGAACCACTAAATGGTTTTATTTAAAAATGAATAACTATTAGATAATCGCTCAAGGTCTTG
>JAFMHC010000254.1 GCA_017854775.1 Gammaproteobacteria bacterium
ATAGTTAACCTCATCAAAGATTGAGTCTGAATAGATAGAGCTAGGCCTCAAGCGTTTTAGATCTAAATAGCATGTCTAGTCCATCTGTCGTATATCCTCACACGAGCTATCCACTTAGTATTTACTGCGTCGTCGTAGTAATGGACAACTAAAATGGATAACTTAGAGGTAAATCATGACGTTTACAAAGACATTAGAAGGTAAAAAGACCGAGCTAAACCAACAAAGGTCGGACACTGATCTGCATTTAATCGCAGCAACACTGATGTTTTCGGTGATACGAGCCGATGGTGATACCGATCACTTAGAGCTTGCTCATATGGTCGATATTTTACGTTCGCGCTACGCACTTGGTAGTGACGAGATATCGAGCCTAGTTGCTTCGGCGCGCCAAGCCTGCATTAGTGACCATGGGCTTGAGCTTCTAGCGCAGCAGTTATGTCATCATTGGGGCGCTAAAAAGCGCGAACAACTATTAAACGATTTTTGGTTTTTGGCTACCGCAGATGATGAAATCAGAATCGACGAACGCCTAGTAATCGAACTTATCGCCAATAATCTGCAGCTTGACGCCGACGATATCACCCGAGCAAGATATCAAGCCGAGCAAAGGCTAGAATTAAACATCGGCTAGCTCTACAATACTGGTCGATTCTGATGTTTAATAACGATAACGATAATTATGACCAGATATGCTTTTGCTGTAATCAGCACCCTCTTATTGCTTGGAGCCTGCTCTAGCTCCGACCAAAATACGTCAACATCACCGGTGCCAAACGCCAAGGTTGATGAGGTGATTAGCCTTAAGCTGGCTCATGGCTGGCCAACCGCTTACCCAATCTTCGGTGAGTCAGTTGAAGACTATAAGGATCTGGTCGAGTCAATGTCGAACGGTCGCATTCAATTATCCGTCGATAGCACTAACAGACACAAATCAGCTTTTGGCATTTTCGATTTTGTTAAGAGTGGCCAATACGATATTGGCCAATCAGCCTCATACTATTACGGAGGCAAAGACCCCGACGCATTATTTTTCTCATCCATGCCATTCAGTATGACCACGCAAGAACAATGGTCATGGTTCTATCACGGCGGCGGCTTAGAGCTGGCAAATGAAGTGTATGACAAACACAATATGCAAGTAATGCTTGGCGGCAATACAGGCATGCAAATGGGCGGTTGGTTTCGCAAAGAAATAAACACCATTGATGACTTAAAAGGTCTAAAAATGCGTATTCCGGGTTTTGGCGGCAAGGTAATCGCTGGTGTCGGCGCTGTTCCTACCAACATTCCTACTGGCGAGCTGTATCAAGCGCTTGAACGCGGCACTATTGATGCGCTTGAATGGGTTGGTCCAGGGTTAGACTTACGCATGGGGTTTCACAAGGTAGCGCCCTACTACTACAGCGGCTGGCACGAACCTGGCACCGAATTAATGTACTTCTTTAACAAAGACAGCATGGCAAAATTGCCCGAATGGGCTAAGTCGATCTTGCTTAACGCGGCCAAGTTGACCTCGTACAATATGACAACCGAGACCTTCGCCGCCAATGCAGACAACTGGCAAACTATTTCAAGCCAATACCCAGACGTGCAAATAAAACAATTCCCAGCGTCGGTGATGCAAGCGCTTAAGGAGTCGAACGCCGAGTTAATCGAGCAAGAAAAAGCACGTAGCCCGATTGCCAAGCGAATCATTGAATCAAGAGAAGCTTACTTGTCCAAGGCGCGCGCATGGACCACCATCGGCGATCAATTGTACTTAGAGTCAGTAGCCGATTAACTCTAAGAGAATAGACTCATGGCCATACTGTTTATCAAACTAGTCAGACGATTAGTCTCCGCAATGGGCGCCATAGCCAGCACCCTGTTGATCTTATTGGTCATGTTGATGTGCTACAACGTGATAGCAAGATATGCCTTCAGCGCATCGTCTATTGGCCTCGAAGAGCTAAGCTGGCATGCCTACGCAACAATTTTTTTGTTCGGCATACCGTATGCGCTGCAGTCAGGGTCGCACGTACGGGTTGATCTTTTGTTCGAAAAAATGTCGCTACGCAATCAGCAGCTTGTCGACCTTGTCGGCACAGCGTTGTTCTTGATACCTACCTGCCTAGTAATAATAGTCACCGGCTGGCAATTCACAATCGCGGCCTATCAACTGGGTGCGCAACCAGACTCGGTTGGGCAGTTTTTCAATCAACTTGTTAGCACTGGCATTGGTGAGCGCTCCCAAGACCCTGGCGGCTTATTAAACCGATGGCTTATCAAAGCCGTTATTCCAGTCTCGTTTTTGTTCTTGCTATTGGCCGCAATCGCGGCGCTAATGGAAAAATGGATAGAATTCCGCGGCGGCAAACCCGATGGTTCCTCTGATGGCCCGTCGCAGAGCAAGTCTGGAGCATCAGTAACATGATAGGTATCTCTATTTTTCTGGTTGCCCTACTGCTGCTGTTGTTTGGCTACCCAGTAGCATTTACCTTTGCCGCCATCGGCATTGCCTTTGTTGTACTGTTCGCCGACCCAAGCCAATTGGCCCAGATACCGTATCGTATTTACGCCAATATGGGCGACTACGGCGAGGGCCAAGTGCTCATGGCGGTCCCGCTGTTTATCTTTATGGGAATTATTCTACAGCGCACTAAGCTTGCCGAGCAATTGCTCGAATCGATGGGGCAATTATTTGGCTCACTCAGGGGTGGCCTAGCGATATCAACCATTTTAGTCGGCGCATTATTAGCCGCTTCAACCGGTGTAGTTGGTGCAAGTGTGGTCGCAATGGGCCTCATTTCACTTCCAGTGATGCTTCGTCACGGCTATAAAACTGAACTTGCCACTGGTACCATTACCGCCGCCGGTACTTTAGGCCAAATCATTCCGCCATCAATCGTATTGATCATCCTCGGCGATGTTCTCAATGTGCCCGTTGGTGACTTATTCAGAGCGGCATTAAAGCCCGGGCTAGTGCTTATCGCAGCCTATGTAGTATACGTTTTAATCTATTGCAGGCTTAACCCGTCGGCTGCACCAATCATACCGCAGACCGATGTTAACCAGTCTCGCGGCAAGGTTATTAGGCAAGCCTTAATCGCCGTAATCCCGCCATTAGCGTTGATCTTGATTGTGCTAGGGTCGATCTTCAACGCAGTTGCCACGCCGACAGAATCGTCAGCTCTAGGATGCTTAGGGGCGGTTGTGTTGGCCATTTTATATCGTAAGTTTTCTGTTCAAATGCTTTGGGAAAGTGCTCACGATACGGTAAAGATCACCGCGATGGTGTTCGCCGTGTTACTTGGAGCATCAATCTTCTCCATGGGTTTTTCATACACTGGCGGTGAACATCAAGTGGAACAGCTGCTGCTCTCCATTCCCGGTGAGAAGTGGGGATTTCTGATCGCGATTATGTTGCTAATCACCCTACTCGGCTTCTTTCTAGACTACATCGAAATTTCCTACATCGTGTTGCCATTGGTTTACGCCGTTGTTGTCGAGCTCGGAATCAATCAAGTGTGGTTTGCAATTTTAGTGGCTATGAATCTACAAACCTCGTTCTTAACACCACCATTTGGTTTCGCCCTATTCTATTTAAAAGGGGTTGCGCCGAATGAAGTACAAACCGCCCATATTTACCGTGGGGTCATTCCATTTATTGCCATACAGTTGGCGGTATTGATGAGTATATTGTTGTTCCCTGAATGGTACGGCATGAGCGCTGAGCAGCCGAGTCTATGGTAGACCTTAAGATCAAAGAGTAGAATAGATGAGTGGGCTTTAGAAAATAGACCTCTCAACAATAGATACCCATCACGCTGTCGACGGGAGCATAGCTTTGAGTGCCGGATTGATATGATTAGGTCTTAATTCGACAACCTAAGTCATATTTTGTCCGGCACTAGCCACTAGCCTTAGATTAAAACGTTTACGCCAACATTTGTTTCACACGGACTGATCGTGAATCGATATCGGGCGCAGTTAATACGCCCCAAGTACGTTCCATTTGATCAAGCAGAGCGTCATCTCCTGACTGGCGAATGATGTTATAAACAGCGTTGTAAGCCGAATCTAAAGCACCGACGATCCAGCCATGGTGCACCGAGCAACATTCGCCAGCGAAGTTTAGGCAACCATCAAATTCCGGCGTGAGTAGCGTGGTGTAAAGGTGCTTGAATTGCCCAGGGTTAAACATGGCAAAGGCGCCGCCACCGGCATGATTATCCCAAAACCATGTTTTAGTGGTGACGTCGGGGCCATATCCGGCATATTCAGCCATAACGTCAACTTCTGGGTATAGATATTGAATACCCTTTAAGCACTCGTTGATCGCCTCTTGATCGGTTAACGCGCCTAAGCGCTCGGCATCTTGAGCCCAACAGTAGACTTGTAATACCCCGGCATCGGCATCGTAACCATAGCTCGGATAGACGATTTGTCGGTTAGATCGATCAGAAGTGCCTACGCCTAAACCCGCATCTTGACGTTCGCCAAGAATGGCCCAAAATTGACTATCAAAAGTTATAAATGCCTTAAACGATGGCATATAGTTTGCTTCTCTTAGCCCCCTTGCCTTAGAAAAGGATAAATCTTGAAAGAAATCAACATTCGTTTGCCCGTTTAAATATTTACCGTTTGGCAGGGTGCTAATTACATACGGAAACTGTTTTTCAACAACCTCGCCTTGGTCATCATTATTTTTCACCGATACTGTCATGCCGCCCAGACCGTCATACAATGAAGAATCATGGACCGCACCCAATACTTGGTGATTCATAAACACCCGTTGCTTTGCTGATGAGGCCGGCGGTGGGTTGCTGGAAATAGATTCTGCCTTCGGTACGCTTGCTGGAGGTTGCGCTGCGGCTGTGAGGTTGTCTGGCGAATAGCCCTTTTGGTCGTTAGTGCCCTTGATCATGCCTATCTGTTGTTGCGCGGCATATCCTACATCTGCGGTAACGCCAGACTCTAAATTCAATACTGCTTGGCAAGCATCCGGAAAGTTCTGCATTCCCTTATCAACGGTTAGCATGTAGATGTTTGGGTCGGTGGGATCGTATGAATTTGTACTACCGCCCCAATCGTAAACAGCAATTACCATCTCAACAAAGGATACCGAATACATGCCGGTGCCAACGTTCATCGTCTCTAGATAGCTGGTAACGTTGTAAGACAAATTCGCGTCTTTGGGCCCCATTGACTCTTGGTAATACTCGCCCAACTCGCCTAACGTAAAGACGTTGGTTAAATATGCCCACATAGAGTAATTATCGAATGGCATCAGCAATGCGAACCCAGCGGCGAAAGATTTATCTAATGCTTTGATAAATTTATCATTAACTTTGTCCAAAATAACGTTAATCGGCAAATACTCAGTGCTGGTGGGGCTTCCTTGCGTTGTAGGAGTTACCCAAACCATCGGAATGTCACCACCTTCATCAGTACCAAAATTAAGCGAGTTCAGGCTAGAATCTTGCGCTTCGATAGGGTCTGGCATGTTGTTATAACGCATCCGTTGCACTGGAGAATTGTAGTAAAATTTACGCCACTCAACCAGCTTGTCATTCATGTCGTTACTTTTTAATACCGCATTGACCGCTAAGGCTAAATGTTGCACTGGCAACATATCTTGCGAGTATTGTGGCAAACGCATACCCCCCATCTCACCATATAAGCCAGCAGTTTGTTCATTCGCCGCATCGTAGTTACTGGAATACCAAGTATCAATCCGACCTCCGACCCGCTCAGAACCTTCGAAAATTTGACTCTCTATGCCTAGCGATTGGAGAATCAGCCCCGCATACATTCCCGCAAACCCACCACCGATGATCCCAACTAAAGGCTGGTCTGAGGCAACACCGTTATTGAATCGTTCAGCTCCTCTTTCAGAGCGTTGCTTATTTAACGTCTCTAAATAGTCTGTGCCATAATTCTCAATGATCCAATCTGAGAAAGACCGCTTGATCGATCCCTGTTGAGTTTTGGTTTGCTTGGCAGCGCTTTCCTGCAACGGTCCTTGATTGTGTGGGTTAAATTGTAAGTAACTCATAATGTTTAGTTCTCCTATCGTTGTTTTCTAACGATCATCTATTTGTCTTCGAGGGGATGAGCTTGGTTTCTCATATTTCACTGAGCAATCAGAGTTATGCGTGTCTGATAACAGTTACCGTGTCAGCATAGTTGGTGGGCTATTAAAGGAGTATTACGCAATATTACACAGCGTGATGTGCTTATCGTGCCCGAGCCAATTGACAGGCGCCCAAGCCTATGACGGTGATGCCAATGAATGCTCTAGGGCGTTGGGCAGCTGAGTCTATGGTAATAGGTATGATTGTTAGGCATGTTCAGGCGCT
>JAFMHC010000255.1 GCA_017854775.1 Gammaproteobacteria bacterium
GTTGTTGGACACCTGACAAAAAAGAAATTAGTTAATTTATATGAAAATAATGTACGTGGTAAAGGTAAACCAGCAAGAGATTATTATGACGTTTTGTTGGTTTCTTCTGGGGAGCGTTGCCCATTTTGTGGGGATATAGGTCAAGCTAAGAATTTAGATCACTTTTTACCAAAAGCTCATTTTCCTGAGTTTTCAGTAATGCCATTGAATTTAGTGCCGTCATGCCGTGACTGCAATATGGGTGCGAAAGGCCAATCTTACGCTACCGTGGCTGGTGAACAAGCGCTTCACCCCTATGTAGATAAAACAATTTTTTATCAGGAACAATGGGTATTTGCTGAGTATCTTGACGACGATGATGGAGCGTTTCGCTTTTACGTTAATTGCCCTGACGTATGGAGTCAGGAAGACAAAAATAGGGCGGCTAATCATTTTAATGTTCTAGATTTAGCCAGTCGATATCGGCTAGAGGCAGGGAAACATTTAAGTGAAGTTATTGATCAAAAAAATGCCTTTACACAAAGTGTTCTAAGGCTAGCGCCATTATTAACACATCAAGAAATAAAAACAGAGTTTATTAACTCAAACCTTATGCCAATAATACAATCAACCCAGTTTTCTAATCATTGGAAAAGAGTGATGTACCAATGCTTAGCAAATTCAGTCACATTCCTTTAAGGATAGTTTGGTTGTTAACCATATAAAAACCACTAGCGAGACCCCCATGCTAAGAATCTTGAAAATCAACGATTTAGTGATGGCTGTCCGCACACAATTGGTTCAGAAAGTAGGTTTCTACTTAGGCAATACGGAGCTCTTGAATCGAAAAAGCGGCTACTGGCTTTAATTTACTTATGTTGAATTAAACCGCCATCTCAGCAATACTTGATTCCACTAATCGGCTTTTCCAAGGAGTATTGATTCATGAGCAACCAAGATCTACATGATTTTCTAACACAGTTGAAAGAGCAGAGAAAAGGCTCAGGCATAGTAGACACTGAATACCAGAATCGACTGGATGAAATTGTTGAATCACTGGAACAGCAAGCACTTTATCCCGACACTTTTGATCAGCATTCTGCTCTGGCTGAACAGGTCAGCGGCCTGATGGTAGACTTCGAAGCGGAGCACCCAGTGATTGGCTCGCTGTTGAGCGGGATTCATCGATTACTAAATAACTTCCAAACCTGATCATATAAGTCCTCGAGAAACGTACTCCTTTGGGTGTCTTAGAGCGCTTTATAGATATTGCCGAGAAAATTTAGGTTTTAAACTTTAGTTTGCTATCGGCGTCTCATTATCAATCCCTAGACCTGCTGTACCCCGAGTCAGAGGTGACGGCTAGCCTTGTTGTCTATGTGCCATGCTGTTAGCATCATATTTGACAAAGACTTTAAATCAATAAAGAGGCACGAAATGGCAATTGGAGTTACCGCGAAGTTACGCGTTCAACCGGGCAAGAATGACGAGTTTGAAGCGCTATTTAAACAGCTGGAAGAGGCTGTTAACAGTAACGAAGATGGCTGCAACTTCTACGCGCTGCATCAATCTCGTGAAGACCCTCTACTTTACATGGTGCTTGAACAGTACGCCGACGAGGATGCCTTGGCGGCACATGCTAAGACTGAGTATTACAAACGTATTGGTGCCGAGCTAGGAAGCTGTATCGTTGAAGCACCCGAGGTTGAGCTTTTCGATTCGGTATAGGCTTTCGAGGTATTTAAATCAAAAAAGGCTGAGTTAATAACTCAGCCTTTTTTGGTTTTTAACTAACTTAACGCTTCAACTAACTTAGCTGTTAACCGCGTTCGCCGATCGGTTCAACTTTGCGGTGTTCCGGCCCGGTGTATTCGGCGCTAGGGCGAATAATACGATTATTAGCGCGTTGCTCAAAAGCGTGTGCGGCCCAACCGGTTACCCGTGACATTACGAAAATAGGAGTGAATAGGCCAGTAGGGATCCCCATAAAGCTGTAAGCCGACGCGTGGAAGAAGTCAGCGTTACAGAACATGCCTTTTTCGCGCTTCATTACCGCTTCGCAGCGAACCGATACTGGGTAAAGAACAGTGTCACCAACATCATCGGCAAGCTTTTCAGCCCATTTTTTGATGATCGCATTTCTTGGATCTCGCTCTTTATAGACCGCGTGACCAAAGCCCATGATTAATTCTTTGTTGGCCAGCTTTTGCATGATTGCGGCTTCGGCTTCGTCGGCTGACGACCATTGCTCAATCATCTCCATTGCCGCTTCATTGGCACCGCCGTGTAGTGGGCCGCGTAAGGTGCCGATTGCGCCGGTAATCACAGAATGAATATCGGTAAGCGTTGATGCCGCCACGCGACCATTAAAGGTTGACGCGTTGAATTCGTGCTCGGCGTAGAGAATCAGCGATACATTCATCGCTTGCTGATGCAGTTCGCTAGGCTTTTTGCCGTGTAACATATGCAAGAAGTGGCCACCAATGGTAGCGGCTCCGGTGTCCGTGCTCACACGTGTGCCGTCTTTCACAAAGCGATACCAATAAACAACCATGGCCGGGAGTAGGGCTAAGATACGATCTACTTTGTCACCTTGTTGCTCGAAGCTGGTTTCTTGCTCGAGGTTGCCGAGCAAAGAAACACCGGTTCGCATTACGTCCATCGGGTGGGCGTCGGCTGGAATCAACTCTAAGCATGTTTTAAGCGCCGCTGGTAAGTCACGTAGGCCGTGAAGCTTGGCTTGGTATGCGTCTAACTCGGCTTGCGTTGGCAGGTGGCCTTTAAGGATCAAGTGCGCTACTTCTTCGAAGATGCAATTATCGGCTAGGTCATCTACATCGTAGCCGCGATAGTTTAGGCCTGAGCCTTGAGTGCCGACTGTGCATAGAGCCGTTTGACCAGCGACTTGGCCGCGTAAGCCAGCGCCAGAAAGTTTTTTATCAGTTGCCATGTGTGTTGCCTCCTAAGATTTTCCTTCTGAAAACAACTTATCTAAAGTGTTTTCGTATTCGTGATAATTTAAATAGTCATACAACTCCATGCGAGTCTGCATGGCGTCGACTACGTCGCGTTGATGGCCCTTCTCAAGCACATCTCGGTAGACCATTTCAGCGGCCTTATTCATTGCTCTGGTGGCGGTCAGCGGGTATAGCACCATGTCTACGCCATGCGCCGCTAGCTCCTTAGTATCAAATAACGGTGACATGCCGAATTCGGTCATATTTGCTAGCAGCGGCGCGTCGACCGCTTTGTCGTAAGCTGTATATTCTTCTAGGGTCGCCATCGCTTCAGCAAAAATGCCATCAGCGCCAGCGTCAACGTAGGCACCGGCGCGATCTACCGCAGACTGCAAGCCTTCACCGGCGTATGAGTCTGTGCGGGCCATGATAAAGAAACTGTCATCAGTCTTTGCATCTACCGCGGCTTTAATACGATCGACCATTTCGGCGGTGCTAACAATTTCTTTATTCGGGCGGTGGCCACAGCGTTTAGCGGCTACTTGGTCTTCGATATGCACCGCCGCAACCCCTGCGCGAATACTCTCTTTAATGGTTCGCGCAATATTAAATGCGCCACCCCAGCCTGTATCTATATCGATCATCAGCGGAGCCTCGACCACGGCGGTGATGCGCCTAGCGTCTTCGAGCACGTCATTCATGCTGGTCATACCTAAATCTGGTAGGCCGTAGGAGGCATTGGCGCATGCGCCACCGGAAATGTAGATTGCCTGATGTCCGATCTTGGTGGCCATTAGAGCTGTATAGGCATTGATAGTGCCCATGATTTGCAAAGGCGAATTGTCGTCTAAGGCTTGTCGAAAGCGCTGGCCAGGAGTAATTTGGGTCATCGTCATGGTTCTCTTAGTTTTGCTAGTTCTATTTAAATAGTTCTGCTAGTTTTCTTAAAGGTTCTCTTCGATAAAACAGATTAGTGTTACTCAAGCTGCTTGCTGTGAACTAGGCCATCGGTCTAATTCACCGAACTATTCCCCGGAACTATTTCCCGGAACTATTTCCCGGAACTATTTCACCGAACTGGGTTCAATGTCGCTTGACTCGATATTGCCTAGTGCTTGCTTTATCGCCGTTTTGGCTCGTGCAATGTGCTTGCGCATTAGCATCTCGGCAAGTTGCGGGTCGCGCTGTTCAATCGCATAGATCAATTGTTCGTGTTCAATTAATGCTCGGTTCGATCTGGATTTAAATCGACTTGTCTGAAAACGAAACATGCGAATCAAATGATATAGCTCGTCGCATAGTTGGTCTGTTAGTAATTGGTTGCCACTGCCTTTAATGATCTGATAATGAAAATCAAAGTCGCCGTCGGTTTGCATGTATTGCCCTGGATTATCTTCAGAGTGCTGGCGATGAAGTTCCAATAAAGATCGTAACTTTGCGATGTCTTGCGGGCTCATATTTTCAGCCGCAAGCGCCGCGGCTTTGCCTTCCAATGCTTCACGTACGTCGTAAAGTTCTAAAATACTTTTTAGCTCAAGAGTCACCACTGTGGCTCCGACATGCGGTACATGTTTAACCAAGCGCATGGCTACCAAGCGCCGGATCGCTTCTCTCAACGGCCCACGGCTTACTTGAAATTGTTCAGCTAGCTTCGGTTCATTTAGTTTTTCCCCAGGGGCAATATCGCCTTTGATAATCGCCTCACGTAACGCCAAGGTAGTTTGGCCACTTAAGGTTTTATCATCGGTCTGGTTTTGTATCTCTGCAACGCTGGAGGAGGACTTATTCATAGGCTGCAAAGTGTGCCGTTTTGAGTGCGCATTGTCAACAATATCTTGTTTTTATGGCCATTATTGCGCTAAATAGATTTTAATCTTTGGTATGTGTATACAATCCTTGTCGGTAGAGCTGATGCCTTATTCTAGACCTTTGAGCTATTCCCTTTAGCTATCAGCCTGCTTTAAAGTATCAACTCATTTGGCTGCAATTTTCATTACAAACTGGCAAAGCACCGCCTTGGTCTTGCGTTTGCCGGGATTTTTACTAATAGCAAACTGCATTACGCTACCGGACAGCATCTGCGCAATCAGTTTTGGCTCTAAACCTTTGGCAATCTCATCACGTTTCTCGGCATTTTTGATGATGCGCCCAACCATTCGTGCATAGGGTGCGCGGAAGTAACGGCTGGTCTGAGTTAGCTCGTTCTTATCGTTGGCCACTTCCGATGCTAAGATAAGAAATCCTTTTAATACATTAGGTTTATGAATGGCATCGATGGTGAGCTCTAAAAATTGCTCTATGTCTTGCATAAAGGTGCCGTTGTCCGGCATGGGCCAAGCACTGACGTCGGGTAATAGGGCTTCTTCGACGATGCTGGTTATGTCACCGTCCCACCAATTGTAGAGCACATTACGCGATACTTTAGAGCGACTTGCGATCGACTTTAACGAAAGGCCGCGATAGCCTTTCTCTTCAAGTAGCTCCCGTGTTGCTTGAAGTATCGCCTGATGCTTGGTGCCGTCACGGCGGCGACCGCAGCTGGTATCCTTTGTTCGAGTTGGCTTCAACGGCGTAGGTTTTTTTGATTTTATTGGCACTTTATAGGGTATGGGCGAGATTCGGGAGCAGCAGTTTAACTCAAATGGCGATTAAATTAGAGTAGCTGCAGGCATCAAAATTCAGACAAGTTGATTGGGTTATTTGACTTACTTGTTACAAACAAGTAAGTTTGATTAGGTAAATTCTAACTAATATACCTGAAGGCAGTCCAAATGGCTGATTACAAAGCTCCTATTTCTGAAATTTCTTTTGTTATCAATGATTTATTGAATATAGATCAACTTACTTCTATTGATTGTTTTGCCGAAGCTACGCCTGAGTTAATTGAGGCTGTGGTCGAAGAAGCGGGTAAATTTGCCGCTGACGTAATTGCACCATTAAATCGCATTGGCGATATACAGCATAGTAAAGCAAGTAATGGCGAGGTGAAAACTCCGGATGGCTTTAAGGAAGCGTATGCGATGTTTATTGAAAACGGTTGGCTGAGCTTGGCACAACCAACAGAGTATGGCGGTCAAGGTTTACCGTTTACCCTGCACATGGCCGCCAGTGAATTCTGGAACAGCGCAAACATGGCGTTGGCGCTCTGCCCAATGTTGAGTGCTGGTGCAATTGATGCCTTAGTTGCGCATGGAAGTGAAGAGCTTCGCGAGAAATTCTTGCCAGATATGATTAGCGCAAACTGGTCGGGAACCATGAATCTTACCGAATCGCATGCGGGATCGGACTTATCAAACCTGAAAACTAAAGCCACCCCAAATGGCGATCACTACCTAATTAAGGGACAAAAGATC
>JAFMHC010000256.1 GCA_017854775.1 Gammaproteobacteria bacterium
TTGGCATTAGATTGGTATGTGATCGACTACCGCCGGTATTGGTAATCGACGTGGTTGCAGCGCTCGAATTTTGACCTACTGGGTCATAGATCCGCGCTGGCGTAGGGTCTGCTAAGACCTTGCCCTGTGGTGCGGACCCCGTGGCTGGCGCTGTATTCGCGTTAAGATCGTGGGTATGGCTAGCGAGCTGATTGGTAGTTAGCGTTTCATTTTCGCTACCGCTTTTTGACCCTAGTCGGCGAGAACTAAGACCCGGCCCGGTACCCTGATGTAACGGAATACGCCCGCGCAAATCAGGCAGGCCAAAAGTGGTGCGTCCATCGCCTCCATAAATGGTGCCATACAGGCTGAACAGGGCGTCGTTCTGTGAGACTGCTAATAACTGCCCATCGGCAAATGCCCAGCCTCGCGGAGCAAAGTTGCCTGCAAACATACGGATTTCTCCTACAAATGGTTCTGACATCGTATTATCTCCTGTAATTAGTTACGGCTTGGGAAAAGCCCTTGCAACGCGATGCAAAAACTAAGCGTTGTGTATGGCTGCATATTATTGTGTGCTTGACCGCCGCCAGCGTTGGTGATCGAACCAGACCTTAGCGCTGTCATGGTTGCAGCCTCAGCATCGCGATATAAGTTGCCGTCTGGTGCGGTGTCTGCAAGAATATCATTGGTTGCGCTGCGGTCTACACCTGCAGAGCTTGATGCTTTGAAGGTGTGCGTGTGCGGGGCTATTTGTGCTGCTGTTAGCGTCACGGTTTCAACGCCGCTTTTTTGACCCAGTGAGTGACCGTCGCTTCTATGTATCGGGGTTCGGCTACGTAGGTCTGGCAGAGCAAAGCTAGTTCGCCCATCCCCCCCATAGGTGGTCCCCAACAATGAATAAAGAGACTGGTTCTGATTGATGGGTAAAATCTGACCATCACAGAAAGCCCAGCCACGTGGGGCAAAATTAAACCCGACGATGCGTATTTCAGCTAAAAATGGTTCCGACATGAAATTGTTCCTCTAAGAAAGCGAATGAATTTGCAATACGACAAGTAATGACGCTGTTGATATATCGATTGCACGAGGCGCCCTTACGATGCGCTGTTGTTTTTAAGTTACTGATTTTTGATAACCTCCTTTATTTACTCAATAATTTTGTAAAGCCAAGCTTCAGGCAGTTACTCTAGTGGCCTGGGTGCTTGGGTAATACACTAGGTAGTCGCGAGGATATCGGTGTTCGTCATGAATAAAGCCAAGTTGCGAATAAAATGCTTTAGCAGCTATATTTTCTTGTAGAACACTGAGTTTTAATGGAGTGCGTATTTGATCTGAGACATGCATGAAAGAACGCATAACTCCACTGCCTAAACCTTTGTTACGGGCTTCTGGAACAAATGAAATATCCACGACAAGAATTTCAGTACTGCCGAAGTCTAAGATCACACGACCTACTTTTTGGTCATGATGTTGAATCACAAAATACATCGCATTTGGAAACTGCTCTTCATAGCTAGCGGTTTGCGCTGCAAACTGACTACCCTTTAACTCCTCAATGAAATCGTTGTCTGCTGCAATCAAATCAAGATCGGTACGAGTTGATTTATACAATAATTCCAAAAAAGGTTGATCGCTAGGTGTAGATGGCCTTACATGAAGACCAGCAGGTAAAGAAAGCGCATTGAAATCCATCATTTCCCCCTTTTGTTAATTATTCGGCTTCTAGCCCAGCTTCAATTTCAGCCAGTAATTCTTTTTTCTGTTGTTCTAACTCCTCATCATTCGGCTGGCCAATGGCTTGATTAATCAACACGTCTTCATCAAGCAATGGAACGCACTCCTCGTCTGCTATAGATGGGTTCTCTTTCATTAATTGGGCTGAATGCGCTTTGGCTTCGTCATCAGTTAGCTTTGGAGCTGGGGCAGCGCTTTCTACGCTGGCTTTAAAATCGGCATGAAACTCATCTGGCAAATTCTTCAATATTTCGTCTGTATTGTCCTGCAAACTTTTCTTAACTTCATTACTCATAATCTATCTCCATAAGACTTTTTAGGTTTCAATTGTTAATAGCTAAGTAACTATCGCACACCAAGATTGCAAATGTCTATTACAAACTATTACAGATGATTGTTATTTGGTTAAGACTGACTAATTAATGCAAACTACGTTGTTAGCTAGCAGTCCGTTCGCAGCTAGTACTCTGTCTCGGTTTATTTCGATCTAGAAATTTTAGCAATCCGGGTCGGAAAAACGAATGGCATGAAACTGATGAAGCACTCTCAGCGCATCCAACATTGATTGCCGGTGCTCAGGATTATTCGGGTCTTGTTGCATGTCATGCATTATCTGCAGACCGGAGCGTTTGCCGTCCTGTGCATTTAGAATAAAGAAATGGTGGATAGATATTTTGCTTTCTAACTCTCCCCAAGGCGAATTAGCCCAAATGTTCACAGATAGCGAATTTTGTATTTTGTTTCCAGGCTTGTCTATTGTGTAACGCGTGATAGTCGCTGTGGCGGTAAAATCTAAAAGGCTCTTAGAGATATTATTCTTGACCATTAACTGCTGATCAATCATACATAAGTAAATGGGAGTGGAGTACAGGCATCGCCAGACATCTCTCGGCGTTTCGACAATCGGCTCGCCGGCTACGTTCAGGGATGTATTGAGTAACACTGGCACGCCTGTCTTAGCATAAAATCGTTTTAGAAGAGGGTAGAGCAGCCCGTTTTCTTTGGTCACTGTTTGCACTCTCGCGGAACCATCAAAATGCACTACTGCTGGAATCAACTCTTTGGCACGTGGCAATGCCTCGGCTACTCTCAACATAAATGGACTGAGAGGCTCTGACTCACCAAAGTCAAACCAGTCAAGTGCGTGTTTAGCTAGAACGATTGGGGCAAAGGGCCGGAAAGCCTCTCTTTTTTTAACCTGAAGGTTTAGGTAGTTTTTAGCCGCGACAGTGCGCGGGTCACACAGCATGCTACGTTGACCGAGGGCTCGTGGCCCTAGCTCTGCGCCGCCCTGAAACCAAGCAACGATGCTCCCGTCGCAGAGCTCTTCAACAACCTTATCTAATCTATCTTTGACACAGTTACCAATAAAGTGTGTTGCTGGAAGAGAGTCAATTGAACAGGCTACCTCTTGCTCACTATAATTGTGGCCCAAATTGTCCGTTGAAAGCGCGTTGCGTGGAAATGCACCTACCAGTTGCCGTAGACCAAAGAAGGCGGCGCCTAAGGCTGTTCCGCTGTCTTCGGCAGCCGGTATGATATAAACTTTTTCATATCCAGATTCCCTTATGATGCGCTCGTTTAAGAGTGTATTTAAAGCGACACCGCCAGCATAACAAAGGTGCGTTCCTCGAGATGTTTGCCGCAAAAATTCTACCTGTTTAAGAACTGCGTATTCCAATGCGAGTTGTACAGAGCATGCTAAGTCTTGATGTTCGCTAGCATTTTCCGGCCATATACGGTGTTGTGTGAATCGCGTAGTAAAGGTGCTGGTATAGGTAATTTTTCCGTCACTCCAGTCAAGAAACTCTTCAACAGGTATGGTTGGTTTACCGTAGGCTGCTAAGCCCATGACTTTTCCAGCCTGCAAGCGTTCGCCAAAGATAATCAGCGATACGGCTTCAAACATAGAGCCTAAACTGCCGATCGTTACAGCTGATATTCTGGCGTTATGTGAATCAAGCTCTCGTCCCACACGAATCAATCCCGTGGTGGTTGTGTAGGTCTTCAAAGGCCCGATGGTTTCGTCCCATTCTTCAGGGCTAGCGACCTCAGGGCTGTGCGACATGTGTTTAGTCAGTGGGATAATCTGATTGTCTTCAACGCGGTAGCTGGATAACCCTTCCCAATAGTCGTCTTTGCCTTGGGTTAAACGAACCTCATTTTCAGGGAGGTCAGTCTGCGGCGAACCAATACCATCGATAACCAGCAGATCACTCCGAGAAAACCCGGAAGTCGCAAAAGCGCTGATGGCATGGCATAAGTGGTGTGGCGCATAGATGATTTCAACATCATCGCGTTTGTTCTTTAGTTGTGGGTTTAATGATGCATCTTGCGACGCATGTTTTATCTGGCCTGGAACACATACCACGATTAAATCGAGTTCCGTCACTTCAATATTCGCAGAAGACAAACAGTACTGTATTGCCAGCGATGGCTTACTAGCGTAGACCCTATCTCGCTTAATGCGAGTTAAACGTTCTTCTTGAATAGCGACCAGGATGTCGTCCCCGTGCAACAAACAAGCGCCGCCATTGTGCGAAGCGCTTATGCCGAGTATATATGGCCGATGCTGGGCATTGGCATTCTCTGTTGAGGACATCAGGTCTATAGCTATGGAGTGTGCTTGCCGGTGCTTTTCAGAAACCAACCATTGATACTAATTCGGCCAGTGCTTAAGTCTGCAGCTTGTTCAGTGATTTCAGAGATGTAATGATGTTTGTGCTGGTTGACATCAAATATTAGCAGTTTATTGTACGTTGGATTATAGGTAGTGCGATTTCCATCACGATCAATAATATGCAAGTCACCGCCGAAATCAGCTGACCATTCTGGTGACAAATACAAAATAAAAGCGATCTCTCTATCGTTGCCTCTATCGCTGTGTGTCTTTAAATAGTGGCCGGTTTTCATGCGATGTACTCGAATCGGAGTTACAGAGCCCAAGTCACGAGTTGTCAGTGTTTCGATAAAGGCTTGGAATGCATTGGACTGCAGAAAATGGCGAAGCTTTAAAAAGCTGATTGCGGTCACATCGAGCGCACTACCGCTATTTGCTTCTAACATTTCATAACAGAAAAAACGTTCACTTTCAGGCGCTGTCAGCCATTTTTTTTTGTCGGCAGTCGATTTTTTTTTGCCGGTGTAACCATAGATAGCACCGTACTCGGCATGACCATTTAAAAACTGATTGCTAGACTCGGCAACTTCTGAAACAAGGAAATTGTCTAATTGTAGCAGGCCAATACTGCTGTTGTTAAAGTGTGAATTGAGTCCTAGCTGAGCATCTGAGTTTAGATACTTTTGGCTAATATACGTGCTTAGTATGTCCTGAGGCGACTGGCTTTGATTCATGCGAGTATAGTAAGCGAAATAATGAGATTCATCTAGTCTGACCCTCAAGCCAGCCACAAAATAGCTTAGGCGGTTAAGAATAGGTGGTTCTTTCTATACTAGTCCTCTTTAACCACATCAAATGCGACACAAACCCGAAATTCATCGTGCTCTAGGGGGAGTGTTTGATGGTAGAAATAGGATGGAAAAATAGCTATTAATCCTTCTTCGGGTTTAACATAACGATGATTAAGGTTCTCAGCTTGGGTGAACAATAGGTGACCCTGTCGGTCGTCGGTCTCTTTTGCTTGCTTGATGCTGGTCGGCACAGAAATATAATAGACTCCACTGATAAATGCATCAGGGTGTGTGTGGCTAATCTGATGGCCATTTTTATTTAATACGTTAGACCATAAATTCAATGTGAATAATTGGTTGTTTGCATCAAGAGATGCCTGTTCACTAAAGTAGCGTTCTACTGTAGCTTTGATTTTACCTTCAAGCTCGCCCAATGCCGGGTGCCAATCACTTTCGAAATGCATTTGACTGCCATAACGAGTGGTGTGATTGCCAGGTTCATATTGTTGTTTCGGGTGAAATAGAAAAAAGTTTTCTAATTCAGTATTTAATTTACCTATGTCCTGACCATCATACAGTTCGGCCAATTGGTATTCTTTAATCAAGTCACGGTAATTAATAATGCGGTCTAGCTCGGCTTGTCTGCCGAGTTTATACAGCGCTTTTAGATAATTCGATTTGAGCCCTGAGTCGAAAAGCTGTGACGGCTGAAGAGCTTGATATATCTGGCAGACTTGTTCGGGTTGCTGGATGCGCAAAAGAGTCTCGAGCACTACTCTCAGTTGGTTGGTTTGTATGGTCGAGAATTGCTCTTTGGGAGGAAGGCTGTCTGCGGCCTGATCGTAGAGACCCATTTGTGCGTAGGCGTATGCGAGTTGTACTCGTGTGTCGACTCTTGGCGAATACTCTAAGGCAGCTGCACCCGCTTCGATAAGGGCATCAAAATTGCCTGATTTGCGATACAAATACGTGAGCAGGGCGTAAACATGGTCGTCCTGCGTGTATTGTCGCCGATGGTCCTTGCAGAGCTTGATGGCTTGGTCTAACTGGTTTTCATGTAATAAGCCTTCTATCAGCTTGCTTAGCACTCGATGGTTGTTTGGATGCGCCGCATAGGCTCTT
>JAFMHC010000034.1 GCA_017854775.1 Gammaproteobacteria bacterium
CTTGAAAATATTTTCTCATTTTCCTTTTGCACTAGAGTTATGCAGAGGTCTCTAATAATCATACTTAGGTTAAAATTCTAACGAGAGAGAATGATGCAAGCAAATTTCAGTAAAATGTCCGACAGTACAGCCGAAGATTGGCAATCGATCATGGGCGAACAAATGGCGTTCTTCACTAAGTTGCCTGACCGTATTTTAGCCCACATGGAATTGCTTAATGAAGATTACGGAGGCTTCCCTGTCGACCGTTTACAGCATAGCTTACAAACCGCCGAGCTGGCTGCGCAAGCGGGTGAAGACAATCAATACGTGGTGTGCGCCTTATTACACGATATTGGTGATACCTTAGGAAGCACCAACCATGCCGATGTCGCAGCGGCTATTCTTGAACCGTTTATCAGTGATGAAAACTTATGGATGATCAAACACCATGCGATCGTTCAAGGCTACAATTTCTTTCATCACCTCGGGATTGACAGAAACATGCGAGAACAATTTAAAGATCACCCACATTACCAACACACTCTGCGATTTGTCGATAATTACGATGACTTGGCGTTTGATGACAGCAAGCCCAAACTGTCGCTAAAGCTCTTTGAGCCAATGGTAAGAGAAGTCTTTGCCAAGCCAATAAAAAGCATTTACAAAACCGCACTTGAAGCTTAGCCGATCTTGCATTCATCAAAGAAAACCTAAAATTATTAAAACATGTATAAAGGCGAAATATTTAATAGTGTAAGCCATTTAGTCGCAGCCGTTTTCGCGCTAATCGGAGCTACGGTACTCGTCACTTTAGCCTCGGTTGAAGGTGACACCCTCAAAATTATTAGCTATAGCGTATATAGCGGAGCGCTGTTTTTACTTTACCTGTGCTCAACCTTGTACCACAGTTTCCAAGGCCGAACTAAAGAGGTTTTCCAGCGCTTCGATCACTTGGCGATCTACCTACTGATCGCGGGCACCTATACACCCTTTGCATTAGTCGCCATAAAGGGAGTAACCGGGTGGTGGCTATTTGGGGTGGTTTGGGCATTGGCCGTGATCGGTATGATCATTGAGAACTTGCCGATTAAAGGCCCACGCGTCATCCCAATTGTGATTTATTTGATGATGGGCTGGGCCTGTGTATTTACACTCGACTCAATGATGGCCGGCATGTCGTCAGTCGGCTTCGGATACTTGCTTGCAGGTGGCATCGTCTACACCGCTGGGGTGGTGTTCTACGTACTCGATCACTGGTATCCCTGGTGTCACGAAATTTGGCACCTGTTTGTGATTGGCGGTAGCTCCTGTCACTACATTGCTATTTTTCTACTCTGATTACTTAACGAGAGCTCAGCATAATTAGTTAACTAAGGCTTAACTATGGTTAAACATTAATCGATCGCATTTTCATCGCTCGATTAATGTTGCCGTTGAAATAGGAACAAAGAGTATCGAAACATTTGGTATAAAAATAGCGTCTGTCATCTTCCCATACGAACTAATTTACCCGGTCTCGCCGCTAAGACTTGATCATCGGCGATCACCTGCTCACCACTCACAAACACCGCCTTATAACCACTTACTGGTTGTAGAAGGCGCTGCCCCCCAGCGGGAAGATCTTGCACCATTCGTGGCACACCTAGCTCTAGAGATTGATAATTAATGACATTAATGTCGGCTTTTAATCCAACCGTTAAGCGCCCCCGATCATGCATGCCCAAATAATCAGCTCCGTCTGCGGTTAACATTTGAACTGCGCGTTCCAATTCAATGCTTGGGCGATTCTTAGCTTTTCGATCTCGAGTCCAATAGGCGAGTAAATAGGTTGGAAAGCTCGCGTCACAGATCGTCCCGACGTGGGCTCCACCGTCAGACAGCCCCGGTAGCGCTTTAGGGTGCGTCAGCATGGTGTAGACATTGTCGTAATTCATCTCGGTATAGTTAAACACCGGAAAATAGATCAACGCGTGACCATCATCTTCAAGCATTAGATCGTAGGTCTTTTCCCAAACTGAAAGGCCTTCCTTACGAGCCTTACCGGCAATAGACGTCTCATTACTCTGCTCGTAGTCAACAACCCCCTCGTGATCCAGCTTAAAGAACTTTTCAGCCATCGCTGGAAACTGTGCGATCATAACGTCAACCATAGGTGGCACGGCTGAGCCTTCGCCACACAGGGCAACGGGTGATTCGGATAACAGCTGCTTTTTAAACGCTGGGTCGCGCATGAAAGCCACCCTCTCCGACAAACTTTTATCGCTAATAGCAATGTAGCTTGGGTGCCCCATCAACGGATGAAAAGTACAATTCAATCCGCTAAATACCCCTATCGCGCGCGGCGCAACTTGCAAACTAATGTCCAAGCCTTCGGCATTCATCTTTTCACTACCTGCGATAATCTTTAACCAATCATCGGGGGCAAAGTCTCGTTGCATTAACGACATAGATCCAGGTCGTCCACCACTCGCCTTAAAGTACGCCTCCATAATACTGAACTCGTGCTCAAAATTATCTTCTGGGCGTGAAATATCAAAGTCGTTAACGGCTTGTAGCACGCCATAGTCTAGGCCCTGAAAAGCTTCGGCGATTCCGACAAGTTCTTCCTGAGCGGCTTCACTGGCTGGCGTCCAGTCGCCGTCGGAGGTCTTGTGAGAATCACTTCGACCGGTCGAAAACCCGACCGCGCCGGCTTCCATTGCCTCTCGAACTAACGAGCGCATGGTCGCTATTTCCTGTTGATTTGCGAGTTCATCAAACATCGCTCGTTCACCCATGGCATACACTCGCAATGGGTCATGCGGCACCATCACTGCAAAGTCGATGGTGTGCGGTCGTTTTTCAATCGCATTCATGTATTCAGGAAATGTCTCCCATTCCCATTTTATACCTTCATGCAAAGCTGACCCAGGAATGTCTTCTACGCCCTCCATCAGTCGAATCAGTTGGTCTCGATCATCTGCGCGGCACGGTGCGAAACCAACACCACAGTTACCAAGTACCGCTGTCGTTACGCCGTGGTTCACAGATGGCATTAGTTCCTCATCCCATGAGATTTGCCCATCGTAGTGAGTATGTAAATCGACAAAGCCAGGCGTCACAATCGCACCAGCAGCATCAATAATCTGCTTAGCATCGCCCTTCGCATCGCCAATATCGACGATTACCCCGTCGCGTATTCCGATTTCAGCTTGAAAGGCTTCTGAGCCTGTTCCGTCGATGATTAAACCGTTGATGATTTTTAGGTCGTACATAAATTATCCTTTTGTAATGAATTTCTAATGTTCTCTACTCTCTACTTCGCGTTAGCATTGGTATTTATACTATTATTCTCTAACGCTTAATTTATCAGCCACACGAAATACCATTACCAATATTAGGCCGGCTATAATATGCCATGTGCCCCATAGACCAGCGACCACCGCAGCACCGCCAAGCCCTCCCATTTGCGTGAGCAGAATAACAATACCGAGGCCAGCATTCTGAATGCCTACTTCATAAGTCAGCGCTCGACGATCGGCAATACTGACGCGGCCTAAACGTGCCAACATATTGCCGAGCAAGAAAGCTAATGCATTATGTAAGGCAACTAATCCGACAAGGCTCACACCAATCAATACGAAATCCGACCAATAACGAGCGCCGCCGAGCAATATTAACACCAACAAGGTAGTGCTTGACAACCACACCAAGGGCTGTCGAATTGCGGCGGCGAGCCTAGGTAGATAAACATTGACCGCGATGCCTATCACCAATGGTAAGGCTAAAACAACAGACGTTTGAAGCAAAAAACTGATCGCATCAAATTCAATTTGACTAAGAAGTTCTGCAGTTGGCGGGTACAAACCGCTCCAGAACACTACCGCGACAGGTGTAATGAATGCCGCAGCAAGGCTAGAAGTGGCGGTTAAAGATACCGATAAAGCGGTATTGCCTCGTGCCAATAAAACCAGCATATTCGAGACGTTACCGCCAGGGCAACAGGCAATCAAAATCATACCTAAGGCCACCGATGGCATCGGTTGAATCAACACACACAACGTGATGGTTAAAATAGGCAATGCAAATAGTTGCCCAGCAATGCCAATTAAAAATGCCCGTGGAGCTGAGCGTAAAAAAGCAAAACTCGAGGGCTTTAAACCTAGCGCAACCGAGAACATCATGGTTGCCAAAGATAGCGCTAGGCCGATCTCAGACCCTTGACCAAGCTCAAGGGCAAAGTCGTCGATTCTCGGTGGTTCGAGCATTCAGATTCCGTTACTTGCCGCGCCTCTTGCAGAGCGCTACTTATCAAGAACTTGAAATTGTTCAATCTCTTCAACACCAACACTAAGCGTCATAAGCCCCCCGTACTGATACATTTCAACCATCAAGCGATTACCTGCATCAATACCAGTAAGCTCGCCTTCTAACGGCTTGCGCTCATCGCTTCGTTTAATACGTACCCAACGGCCGATATGATTTTTAGCTTCTGCCGCTGGTGCCGAAAAGTACTTGGGTTTAGATTCCTGTGCCGCACTATCGTCAGCTTCAGAATCGCTCTCGTTGGCTACAACAGAGGCCGTTAACGGAATCTTATCATCGTCTAAAGAAACAGTCAGGTTCATCCAGCGCAATATATCTTTAGCTTTATAAAATTGAAGCTGTTCAAATTTTTTCAACTGAGGCCCAGGCTTCGAGGTTAAGCTAAACTGCGATCCACCCTGCATAAATTTAACCAGCGCGGCACGCATGTCTGGACCAAGATCGGCGCCAAAACTGTTTTGCGAGTACTTGGCTGAACCAACTACTTTTTCAAGATAGACTTCCGGTGTTATGCTAAAAACTTTGGCACATTGCGCAACAAACCGTTCGGCGGCGTCAGGTTCAAGCTCATAGGTGACCCTTATGTCGTCGACCGGCAACTGATCTGACTGGCGCATAAAAACACGCTCGACTTGGCTTGCGTTGAAAATCCATTCAACGGTCATGCTAGCGGTTTGATCAAACTGCTCAAATCTGACCACTGAGTTGTATACGTCACTAAAATCAAAAGCGACTCGCATATCGGCATCAAACCTTGAGTAGCCAGCTTTAGCGTAGTTGAATGAGGAAGCAAAGCTGCGGCACTCTTCAGTTTTAGGCAAAAAGTCGAAATAAGTTCCGTTCGCGCCATCACTTTCGAGTATCTCGATTGGCGCAGAAAACTGGCGAACATCTACTTCAAAGGTTTCTGGGAAGTTGCCATTGTCAAATACTCCAATACCTCTAACCGGAAACATTCGATCTGATGACGTTGCGATAATACTTGCTACGCTAACGCTTTCATCGCGTCCACTAGGAGTGACACTGAGCCCGTTAATAGCGATGGAACCATCGAAACCAATTTTAATATCGTCATAGCGTATATCTACGAAGCCTTGGGTAAAGGCAATCGCGTCATCTAACTTGCTTTCATAATTCTTTTCGATAGCTATCTTTGCGACAAATGCCGCGCCAACTAACAGCAATATCAGCAACACCAAATTTTTCATAACCAGCCCTTGTTAACCTTTTTGTTATCAGCCCATTATGACCGTAGCAGCAAAAAATTCAAAGGTTGATTGTGCAAAGCAACATTCGCTATTGGCCGCACGGAGCACACCGTAACGCTAAACTATCAATTAGGTGATCACAGGTGAGATTAAGGGTAAGTTTATTCTAAGATCGACTTTAAAGAGGCGAAAAACTTAGCGTCGCTCCAGTAAAGTTTAAACACCATCGAGAATATCCCGATAGCAGCTCCTATCGTACCACCTACCGTGCCACTTATTTTCGACACACCGATACGGCGCAAACTGCTAACTGGCACCTCCTTATACGACAACCCAGCCTGAATTGCCTTTATTTGCATCTCAGCAGTCCAACCAAAACCTTGGTCTTGCATGTTGAGCTGCCTTAAAGCGGCATACCGAATTGCTCTGAATGGCCCCAGATCGGTTATTGGCTGATTCCACAATAAGCCAATTAAGCTACTGGCCAGATCGTTACCAAACTGTTGGTGAGGCCCTACTGACTGAGCTTCCTGCAAATGTCGCTCTCGGCTACCCACAACCAAATCATTACCCTCACCGATTGCTTGTAACAGTATTACTAACTGTTTAGCGTCAACCGAATGATCACCATCAACAAACACAACCACGTTTGGCGCTTGACAACCTGCTCGCTCGAGTTGTTCGATACCACGCAGACAGGCATAACCGTAACCCCGTCGAAACTCGCTAAATACGTTGGCTCCTGCACCTTTTGCAATTTCAGCAGTGCCATCTGTGGAGCCGTTATTAACAACAATCAGATCATCAATCAGCGGGAGATCACTATTTTTGGGCGACCTTAAGCTGAGCAATTCAGTGACCACAAGTTCAATACTAAGCGCTTCATTAAAAGCGGGTATGATGACAGCGACACGATGATGATGATACGGCATTAGGGATACCTGACATGACTGTAATTAACGGTTTAGCCTTACCTTCACTGGGTCACCAAAGCTGATACCTGAAATAAAACTCATTTATCGCTATTAAACCTCAGCATAACTCGACGAACGGATAAATTGACTGTAATGTTCTTCACTTTCGATTGAAAAAATCCAAACTATTTCTATCTCGTCCCTGAGTTATTCTTAAGGTATGTATATATAGAGACCCTGAAGCAGCGACTTTCCTTACCAGAGAAATTAGACATCCAAAAAATGACGCCAAGCAGCACTACTTCTGATTTTCCAACACATCGCTTAACGCCTGCTTGGCACGCTGTAATAGCAGGGCTTTTATCAATCAGTGCCTATCTCTATATGGCCAATGGCTCACGTCATGATGGTGATTTTGAGTTAGTGCAACTACTGAGCTTGAGCGTTTTTTGCGCTGCTTTAAGTTTTTGGGTTTGGTATGTTCATGTTCGACAGCAACAAGAAATAAATCTAATCATACTGCTAAGCTTTGCGATTTTGTTTCGAGTTATCGGCGGCCTTACCTTTCCGGTTTTAGAAGACGATTTCTACCGCTATCTATGGGACGCTCGTATGACGGTGGAGTTTGGCTCACCATACTCGATGCCGCCAGCTGATTTTTTTGATCATGAGACCTTAAGCTACCGATTCGAACGCATCTTAGATGGCATTAATTATCCGACCATAGACACTATCTATGGCCCAACTTGTCAATGGCTCTTCGCGCTTGCATACGTAATTTCACCAGGCGAGATATGGCCACTTCAAGCGTTGCTCGGAGCTGCTGATATGCTGCTGATATTGTTATTGCTGAAGTTAGCGCAGCCTAACTCAGTACTTCTTTATGCTTGGAGCCCTCTAATAATTAAAGAGTTTGTAATAACGGCTCACCCAGATGTGCTCGGCGCATTGCTGATCGTATCGTCGTTATTGGTACTTCATCGGCGCCAATGGGTCAGCTTGGGAGTGTTTATGGCACTAGCCTGCGGTGTTAAAATTTTCGCCCTCATCCTGCTACCCTTTTTACTCAGGTTCGAATGGAAAGCTTGGCTGGCTTTTCTGGCAACGGCAATGCTAATCGCTCAACCCTTCGGCATCAAGGAAGCATGGTTTCCCGGCGGTCTTAGTGCAATGGGTAACAGTTGGTTATTCAATGCGCCAATTTACCTCTTGGCCGATTTAACCATTGGCAAATGGGTTTCGGTATTCGCTGTCAAACTGGCTTTGCTAGGAACATTTGCCTTTGCTAGTGCAGCTTACCTAATTATCTATTTAAAAAAAGGGCGCGATGCAGTTGCCCATCAAGAACTCAGGGGTGATCTACTCTATCTTGGCTTATTTCTTGCCGCGCCAGTATTTAATGCTTGGTACCTAGTATGGCTATTGCCCTTTGCCGTTCTTCGCCCAACTGTTTGGGCGTGGTCGCTGTCGACTACAATTCTTCTTAGCTATGCAACTGGCATCAACCTAAGTAATTCAGGCCTAGAACCATACCAACACTGGCCCAGTATCATCGCGCTTGAATTTCTACCGATCGCGATAATCGCAATCTATTTTTTCCTGAAAAATCAGCAACGTCAGCAACAACCGAATAACAATTAAATACCTCTGACTAAGCTAGGCAACTCTGAGGCTGCTGTTGATGATCGATTATTGGAGGGTATTTTAAGAACCGCGAAGATCTAATTTATGCCGTTTGTCTAAATAATACACGACGTACAGTAGGCTATCTCGCGTAAGGCTATCAGACACCGGTTTTTCAGGCTGATCGCAAAGGTACAAACTCTCGGCAAATTCATTAAAGGATGAATTTTTAAATGTCTTAAGTGACTTTTTTTGCACCGGTATTTTTTGACCGCCGACTGCCACACAATATTGCAACGAAGGCTCGCCCTTTGCTCGGCCATTGAAAATGGCTTTACCGGTTTCATACACTTGATCCACCTGACGCGCTTGCTTGTTCGCATCTCTGCCACTATTAAAACCACCGGAATGCCCCCCCGATGCAAATGACAAAGTAGATTGGGCAAACATAGCCAGTAGCGTTGTAGCGAGTAATAAAAAGCGTTGCATAAAAACCTCTAGTTGGTGTTTGCAGCAGTTAAGAAAACCACTCCATTTTTTTGTAATTTGAGAACTCTACATCACTCAAGGACGAGATAAAAAATGTTTGCAACGCCTTCCAATAAGGCGGAAAACTCACCAATAGCGATAGTTGCAAGGAAACAACTTACTTAGAGCAATGCAATAGCAATTGCCGAACTATTGGCAAGTTTCAACCAAAAATGAAAGCATTATCGACATTTTAATCGGTTCGTCGAGTTTTGCTGAGGTCTAATCTCACATATAAGACCTAGCTCAAGACCGTTCTATTACACCGATGATTCAGCTAACACCATCAGTTTTTCAGGCTTATACTTGTTTTAGCGCCACTCGAAACGAAATTACAGGGGGGATTACCGTAGCAACCGCCATTGGCACCAGCTAAGCTAGCGACCACGGCACTGTATATTAGTAGCTATGTGTTAACGCGTTGCGTCAACTGAATACGGCGAGCCTAGTATTGATTGCAAAATTTTCGGATTCATTAAAAACACACAACGGCAATATTACCAGCCTAAGGGACGAACAGGCGTTGAGGTCAATGGTTCGCGAAGCTAAAAAGTCCAACTCTGCGGAATTACAATAGGTTTATGCAGCACTGAAGTATGCGCTAAAAACTCATTTGAACAGTAAACAGAAGAGTATTTAAGGGCTCGTCTGATAATGATTTGCGTGAGGAGAAAGTAGTGATTTGAGGCTGGTTTTTGGTTTATTTGAAACTGTTCTATTGCTCGAATGAAACGGAAAATAGACCAAAGTGGCGCTTTCGCACTCAGTGAAAACCATTATCCGAAAGGCCCTTTAAGGCCTTTTGGTATGCTCAGGAATCAAACCAAACGCGACGATAGCCGATAGGCTCTTTCACGCCACTGCTACTGGCTTTATTTCTCAACATGAGAACAATAAGGCTGCTCTATTGTTCGACAAAACATGTTAAGTTACACACCAATTATTTTTATTGGAACTAGCTCGATGAGATTACCGCTGTCCAAATTTGGATTGGCCGCTTGGACTTTTTTATGCTGCACCTTTATTGCTACAATCATTGTTGTTTTAATCGCCGCAAAAACAAGCCAAGCCCAAGAACTAAATTCGAAGTCTAACTCTAGTCTCAATTTTAAGCGCTGCCAAATAAAGCACAAGGCGGTCGAAATTGATGCCGAATGCGCAACCCTAACTCGACCCGAAGACCCAAATCAAGCTAACGGGAAGACAATTGATTTATTCGTGGTTAAGCTTCCATCGAGTTCTTCAACACCACAAGCCGATGCCTTCACAGTGATTCAGGGCGGCCCCGGCGGCTCCTCAATTGACCTGGCTATTGGACTTCGTCAAGCGCTGGATTTTGTGCGGGAAAAACGTGATGTTCTGATTGTTGACCAACGCGGCACGGGGCGCTCCAATAGCCTTCAATGCGACCTGCCTGAGCAAGACCAACTCGCTACCAGCTTTGATCGAGAACAAACGGTCAAGCTAACCCAAGCATGCTTAAGCAAACTCAAGGATAACAATTTACGCTTTTACACCACCTCAGTTGCGGTTCAAGACCTAGATGCTGTTCGCCAAGCCGCTGGCTACGAGCAGTTGACCATATACGGTGTCAGCTACGGCACTCGAGTGGCACAACACTATTTGCGACGCTTCCCTGAGTATACCCGAGCGCTAATTATTGACGGTGTGGTCGATATAGGTTTGAATTTGGCTGGTGCAGAAATCGCGAGGCGCTCACAAGATGCCTTCGATGGGATGGTAAAACGCTGCACTGAAACATCAAGTTGCTTTGAACAATTCGGCGACATCAAGCAAAAATTTAAACAACTTAGGCAACGGCTAATAACGCAACCAGTAGAACTGTCAATCGCCCACCCGCTCACTGGCAAAGAAATAAACCATACGGTCAGCGAGAGCGATCTACTCGCAGCCGTGCGATTTATGCCATACGCGACCGAAAGCACGGCGCTGTTACCGATGATAATCGCTTCTGCGCATGCCGGCGATTATACGCCGTTGGCGGCACAGGGCATCAACCTAACTGAATCATTAGGTAATGAATTTGCCACTGGGATGCACAATTCAGTGATGTGTACCGAGGACGCACCCTTTGTTGACCCTAGAGCCGCAGAACAAACCGTAGAAACTTATTTCGGCAGCGACATGCTAGAAGGCATAGCTGCGGTCTGCCAGGTTTGGCCAAGAGGAGCCATCGACGCAGACTTTCGAGCGGCGTTCGATAGTGAAAAGCCGATACTAATCCTTTCCGGAGAAACAGACCCTGTCACCCCGCCCGCCAACGGTGCGCGAGCAGCAGCGATGTTCAGCAACTCAAAGCACCTAGTGATACCGTCACACGGCCACGGAGTTATAGGTCGCGGTTGCGTACCCTTTCTAATTCGCGACTTCGTTATCGATGCGAATCTCAAAGACGTTAAATCAGACTGTATTGAGCGCGAACGCGCCATGCCTTTCTTCATTGACACAACAGGGCCTACACCATGATTGAAGTATCAAATCTACGAAAATATTTCGGTTCAGTAAAGGCAGTTGATGGCGTATCGTTCCGCGCTGAAGATGGCAAAATCACTGGCTTGCTCGGTCCCAATGGAGCTGGCAAATCGACAACCTTACGCATCCTCTATACCGCCTTTAAACCCGATGCCGGAACGGCCTTAATTGATAATCTAGACGTAACCATCGATAAACTTGGCGTACGCTCATCAATTGGAGTGTTAACCCATGGCGCAGGCATCTATGAGCGTTTAACAGCCTATGAAAATATTCGTTACTTTGGCGAACTGCATGGAATGTCTGGTAAAGAACTTAAAATGCGTATCGGCCAGTTAGCCGAGTTATTAGAAATGAACGACTTCATCGATCGTCGATCAAAGGGCTTTTCACAAGGTCAAAAGACTAAGGTAGCACTGGCTAGAGCATTGGTGCATAACCCTAAAAACGTGTTGTTAGATGAGCCAACCAACGGCCTCGACATTATGGCAACACGCGGCTTACGCGAAGTAATTCAGCGTTTAAAAGATGCCGGGCACTGCGTATTATTTTCAAGTCATGTAATGCAGGAAGTGGCAGCACTGGGTGACGAAATAGTGATTATAGCGAATGGCACTGTTGCCGCCAGCGGTTCACCAGAACAATTACGAGCCGATACCGGCCAAACAAATTTAGAAGACGCCTTTGTCAAGGCTATCGGTTCTGAAGAGGGTCTGATTTAAATGCATACTCGAAAAATAAGCCACCTATCTAGCCTTTGGACCATTCTACGTAAAGAGGTTGTCGACAACGCGCGCGACCGTCGTACACTGACCACCATGGCGGTATCGATCGTAGTCTTCCCGTTGCTGATGTTTGGGCTCATCTGGTTTTTGGACAAAACCGTTAAAGAAGAAACGGACTTAGTTAATGCCCCGGCGTTACAGCTGCCGGTTGTTGGCGCGCAATACGCGCCCAATTTGGTCAAATGGCTAACTCAAAATAACATTGAAGTTATCAAGCCACCAGCCGACCCAGAGCTGTCTATCTCTAAGGGTGAGCATCGAGTAATTCTATTTATTCGTGCTGACTATCCGGAATCATTTCGCAATGGCGCCACAGCACCGCTAAGATTGATCCATGACAGCTCAATAACAGGCCTTGAAAAGATCGGATTCAATACTGTACAAGGGGCAATTCAGGCTTACAGTGGGCAGATAGCCTCGCTACGCCTGAGCGCAAGAGGTGTTAACCCAGAAGCCGCCAACCCAATTCGAATTAATCTGTCTGATGTTGCCTCTCCACAGGCCCGTAGTGGGCAGTTTTTGACAATGATGCCGTATTTAATGATCATGTTCATCATGGCTGGCGGCATGTACCTAGCGATTGACACAACCGCGGGCGAACGAGAGAAGGGGTCTCTCGAGCCTCTACTTACTCAGCCAGTTAAGCGTCACATTGTATTGTTGGCAAAGCTTGGCGCCACCATTGTGTTTTCATCGTTAACGCTATTAATGGTGCTAACGGGCTTAGGGCTAGCATTCGAATACATGCCTGTCGATATAATTTCAATATCAGTTGGGATTGGCAAAATCGCCACTATCTTCATTGCTTGCTTGCCATTCGTATTCGCCGGTTGTGCGCTGATGGTTTTGGTCGCCTCATTCACTAAGAGTTATAAAGAAGCGCAGTCTTACCTTGGGATGGTGATGTTAGTACCAACCCTACCTTTGATGTCATTGGCATTTATGTCGCCAGAGCCCTCGATCTCGAACATGTGGGTTCCGGCGTTAAGCCAAGGCATGATTATTATCGAGACTCTAAAGGGTGAAACTGTTGCGCTAGAACTAATTGGTTTATCAATGATATGCAGCACAATACTCGCAGCCGCACTCGCCTGGGTAGCTATAAAACTTTACCAACGAGAGCGTATTCTCGGTTAACAGTCATGCCATTAAACATCGCAAAACCGACAGCAAACATGCAAACTATATTGCTAAGTGACGAATTGAATGGATCATAACTCTAATGATGGAAGCGCCGACCAAGAAAACAGAGACGATACTAGCAGCATAAAAACCTCGGCGCTGCTGGCAGAAACACTGCAAGCTATCGATAGTACCCATGTCAGTGTTGGTGACCTTATGATGCAGTTTCAACGCAGGTCATTCGGCGGTGTGTTGTTAATATTGGCATTGCTGGCGATGGTGCCGGGTATTTCTGTGTTCGCCGGCATTGCCATGGTGGTGCCAGCGTTCCAATTATTTATCGGCTTGCCGGCTCCAGTGTTCCCAAATGTCATTCAACAACGGCAAGTGCGCGTCGCTAATCTACAAAAGTGGGGGATGACGATAAGCCGCTGGGTCGAGCGTTTGGAGACATTAGTCGTTCCGAGATGGCCGTTGTTAACCAATCGCTTAGCTCGGCGGGTAATTGGTTTAATAATTCTATTTCTAGGGATCGTGGTTACCATACCTTTCCCGTTTAGTAACTTTCCGCCGGCATTGGCGATCATTTGTTTTGCTTTAGGCTTACTGGAGCGAGACGGGGTAATGATTTTGATTGCGTCCGCACTAAGCGCAATCGCGTTCACCATCGGGTTTACCGTGTTCTATATCATTTTGAATTGGATTACCGAGTTCTTCGGCCTATAGCGACGGCAACCTAAGCCTCGATTGCTGAGGAGTTACCCCTGAAATAATCACGGGCAACGCCTATGTAACTCAATATATGGCTAAGCCGCCATAATTTTTTTCAGCTCACGAAGTTCGTTTTCGAGCTTAGTAACTTTCTTACTCATGCTCTTACCGATATTTAGGTTGCGAACGTATTCTTTAAATGGACGAGGTGGTGTACCAGCCCACATGCCTGGCTCTAAGACGTCTTCAGTGACACCGCAGCGATGCACTAATATTGCATCGTCGACGACGGTTTTATGATCGAGCATGCCGGTCTGGCCTGAGGCGATAACACGTTTACCGATATTGCACGAACCAGCGACACCCGACTGAGCAACAAACAAAGCATCTTCGTCAATATTCACGTTGTGAGCAATATGACACAGTGCGTCGATCTTAACGCCCTTAGCAATTTTAGTTGCGCCATAGGTGCCGCGATCAATATTACAGTTTGCGCCTATCTGCACGTCATCACCAATCTCAACAATGCCAGTATGCGGGGTGCGATGATAGCGTCCATGCTGATCTTGGCCGAAGCCGAAGCCTTCATTGCCAATAATAGCGCCTGGCCGAATGATCACGCGATTACCCACCACACTGAGGTAGCCGATGTTAACTAAATTATTGATTACACAGTTTTCGCCTATCATCACGCTATGTTCGATAACACAATTCGAGCGTATATGCGTATCAATACCAATTTCAACATCTGGGCCGATCACCGTGTTTGGTCCGACTCTCACGCCTTTGGCGAGCTTGGCACTTGGATGAATCAGGGCACTTGGGTGAATCATCCCCCAATGGCTGTCAGCGCTATCGTAATCAGCATAAGCCTGTTTGATTACCGCTTGAGCAAAACGCACATTCTTTACCGTAATAACGCATAGACCATGGTTATCGATTGAGGCCGATACATCGGCATTGGTTACCACCACAGCCGGAGTACTGTTGCTGCTATCCATTGCATTGTTCAGCGCTAGTAGTGCCGCAGCATCACTAATAAATATCAAACTATCGCTCTGATAAGCATCCACCGCATCTATTCTGGAGAACGAGGCATCTGCCCCCTTAGCTTCAACAATTAAATCGCTAAAGCGACTAAGCACGTCGTTTACGTGATAAACCATGACAAACTCCTTCTCTGTTTAAAAATTGAGTATCGAACACAATTAGAACCGACTAAAGGCTCAAATATTACAATTTGACTATTAAAAATTTCGAAGCTTAAGTCCAGAGAAAATCGGCAATTGTTTGACTAACGACTATCATCTCGCTAGCAATTGCTTTCTTACTAACAAATTATTTCTTTACTAACGAGTGGGCACGCCGACATTACAAAGCTCAATTTTACCTGTAGGCTCTAAAAACCACTCTTCAGATCGCGTTGTACGCTTTGCCACATGCTCCTCAAATACCGCACTATTGGTATCCATAATCTGTTGAGAAACAGACTTATCGCCTAATGAGGTCGCCAGTTTAATACTCTTAATCGGAATAGTTTCTTCGGCGGATTCGAAAAAGCCAAGGTCTCCGGTGCCCCTTGGCAAACTACTTAATAGCGGCATCCCTTTGATCACGCGGCCAACTAGGGTTACATTTCGATCGAGGTGCCTAGGTGCATGGCCGGTCACCACATAGAGACCAGAGCCGTTGCCACTATCATCGCCCATGCCGCGGGAAACGCCGACCATGCCGTAGCAGTGAGCTAACCAAGCGCGTTTACCGTCACTAGCGGCCGGAAAACCATCGACGAAACCGACCTCCGCCGCATAGGCATCGCGGCTCTCTATAGCCGCAAAATTAAGTTCACTGTGATCAGCAAAGAATTCGACCTTTAGCTTAGAGCTAGCTTTACCAATTGACCTAGCCTGCTCAGTACCTTCGTCTGGGTCACCCCATTGCACTACGTAATTGTCTTGTGAACGAAGAATTTTAGAGCCGTCAAAATAGCCATCACTTACCAATTGCTTAATATTGGCAACATGATTTGGCGCAAATTGCGGCGCCAACTCTATCACTACCCTCCCTGAGTCTAACTGCATAAGCAAAACTGATTCAGCTTTGGGTGTTCTCCAATCGGCACTCAATTCAACACCAGAGGTCTTTTCCGAAGACACAATTTCTGCCTTGACCATTGCTGTAAAGAAAAGGCTCACGCAGCCTAATAAAACGAGATAAATTTTCATCATAAGTTCCGAGTAAGTTAATCAAGTCGCAAATGATTAGAAGCATAGCACTTTTACTTGCTGCTTCACGTTCACTGCCATCTAAGATGACCGTAACAAACTAAGGCAATCTTAACGGACTAGTGTGGACTCAGCTCAGCAGAACCCGAGTAAAAAATAAATGAGTGTCAACGGCAAATGTTTGCCATTAAACGAGAAGATTACATACGCCATTATTAGACTTGCGTCCAGTAGGCGACAGCCTTTTTGCACATTTAACTAAAAAACTGATATAACAAAAGATAGCGGTCACCAAAAACAAAAAGAAACCGCACTTTCAAATAATATAAACCATCAGGAGATAAAGAATGAAAGAACTCTTTTCATTAGGGTCTGCACCCTCAAAACTGCACAAAACGACCTTTAAACTCGGCGCTGTTGCTCTCGCAATCGCGGCGTTGATACCGTCCCACACGCACGCACAAGATGCCGAAGAAACGACACTCGAGGAAGTTGTGGTAACCGGAACCTACTTAAGCCGGCTTCGTCAAAGTGATGTTCCCTCACCGACTACCGTGTTAGGTGCCGATTTCATTGCCGATATCGGCGCAGGCAATATTGGCGACATAGTGCAGAACCTAACGATAAATGCTGGGTCGCAAAACAATCCAGACGCGTTTACGCAAAACGGCACCGTTGGTACGTCAAACTTTAACCTTCGTGGCCTCGGCGTAGCCTCAACCCTAGTTCTACTCAATGGTCGGCGACAAGTAAACACCGCCGCGCTAACCAATGACGGTGTCAACTTTGTCGATACTAACGCTCTGATACCTCAGATCGCAATTAAACGTGTCGAAATCGTAAAAGACGGTGCCGCCGCTATTTATGGTACCGATGCGGTAGCGGGTGTAGTCAACTTTATTACCGATAACGACTTCAGAGGCTCAGCGGTCAATGTACGCTACGCTGCGGTCACTGAAGATGGCGATCAAGAAGATGTCACTTTGGAAGCGAAATTCGGTTGGGGAACCGACAATACCGATTATGTAGTAGCCGCAAGTTACTACGATCGCAGCGAGCTGACCACTCAGGAACGTCGATTGAGTCGACCTCAAGACGACACCTCGTCACTGGGTAATCCAGGTGCATTCTTCTTGTTAGGAGCATTACCGGTTATTGATCCGACTGGCTGTGCTTCCCAAGGCGGCACCCCATTACCAAGGGCAGATCTACAACCGATTATCAACTCCATTGGTTTACCATTCCAAGCTGGCTTTTGTGGTTTTGATTTCGGTGACTTCTTCACTTTAGTGCCTGAGGAAGAACGCATCAATCTATTTGGTTCAATGACGCATGAATTCGACAGTGGCGACGAGCTTCGCATCGAGGCCACCTACGCTAAGAATGAAGCGCTACGTGGAAACTCGCCGACCTTCCCATTCTTGCAGCTGGGCAACGCCGTAGTACCTGTCGATAACCCCGGAAACGTTTTTCCGGCGAGCTTAGGTCCGGTACTGTTCTTTGGTCGAGCCAGCGGTAATGGCGGTACGGTATCGCCCTCAACAACCGAATCTGATACGTTCCGTTTGAGTGCTGAGCTAAGCGGGGCATTCAGAGGCTCTGATAACTGGCAGTATGATGCCGGTCTTAGCTATTCTAAAAATGACCACATCACAAGCACCGAGGATACCGTTACACAGCGTTTTTCAAATGCCTTGAACGGCTTGGGTGGCGCCGGATGCGACCCAGCAACCGGCACTCGAGGTCAAGGACCGTGCCTATTCTTCAACCCGTTCTCTAGCAGTTTCAACGCGATTCCGAACGACCCAGCATTACTCGATTTCATTATCGGTACGCAAACAATCGACAGCGAATCAGAACTGATTGTAGTGGATACCGTGTTATCTGGCAGCATCGGTTCAACAGCAGCTGGTCCGATTGGCTTAGCCGTCGGCGCTCAGTATAGAAAAGAAGACTTTTCTAGAGATTTCGACGACATATCAAACCAGGATGGCTTCGCCTTTATCATTGGCAGTTCTGATTTTGCCGCCGATCGAGATATTGTCGCGGTTTTTGCTGAGACCTCTATCCCGCTTACTCCTAAGCTAGATCTTGGCGCAGCAATACGCTATGAGGATTACGGTGGCAACATTGGCGATACGATCGATCCAAAAGTGTCATTACTATATCGCCCAAGCGATACCCTTTCGCTTCGCACAAGTCTCTCAAGCAGCTTCCGAGCGCCGAGTCAATTTCAAACTAATGGCCAAGGCACCTCGCTAAATCAAGTAACGGATCCTCTCGGTGGCACGGCGTTTGCAGCGGTGAGAAACCTTGAACCAGGCTCTGGCGGTAGAGATATTCAACCGGAGGAGAGCGAAGCTTTTAATCTTGGCCTGTCGTTCAACCCTGGTAATTTTAGTTTAGATTTAGACTACTGGAGCTTTGATTTTACTGACGCGATTATCCAAGAAAGCTTTCAAGCTATTGTTAACGCTGACCCGACTGGTCCACGTGTTGTGCGTAGCCCAGCTGGCACTATCTTGTTTGTGTTTACCGACTTCGTAAATGCCTCAAGTATTGAAACAGACGGCCTTGATATTGCGGCTAGCTACAATATTGAAACCAACGCCGGCATTGTTACGCCATTCTTGGATTACACCCAAGTGTTCAATTACGATATTAACGACCCACAAGCTGGCCAAGTTGAAGGCGCGGGTAATCGAAACTTCACTAACTTTGGTAGCCCCTCACCTGAGACACGCTATACAGCAGGCATAAAGTATGCTGGCTCACGTTTCACTGGGCGTCTTGCGTATCGATATATTGATTCATATACCGATGATCAAAACGATGTAGAAGTCGATTCATTTGGCTCCTTAGATGCACAAGTTAATTTTAACTTCGCTGAAAATTACGCGGCAACTATTGGTGTAACCAACCTTAATGACGAGCAACCCCCACAGGTCTTCACTAATGGTGGTTTTGATTCTCGAACTCACGACCCGCGTGGCCGATTGCTGTATGTGCAGCTTTCTGCCGAATGGTAAGGTAGTACGAGCGCACTTGTAGTAAACATGTGCGATAGCAAAAGAAAAGCCGAGTCAGGAAACTGACTCGGCTTTTTTATACTTTCCAGCTCGCGCTGTTGTATTTAATCAAGGAAATAGTCAGGTCTAATAAAATCAGGCTTCACCGGGTAGTTATAGCTACGGAACTTAGATAGATCTGGAGAACCTGCTTGCTGCCAAGCCAATAACCATAATTGCGATAATGCAGAGGCACCAACGGCTAAACGCTCCACCGCGAAATCCTCATAATGTCGAGCGGTTTCGGCAACAGGCTTACGTTTTGCACGATCTTTCTCTGCTTGGCTTTTTTCCAGCAATGAGTATTTACTATCAAGCTTTAACAAAGCAGGCAATCGACTATGACTATTGCCAACTAAGGCCCAGACTAATTTTTGCGGGTCAGACAAAATCGCCTGCTGCTCGGTTTCAGTATACGCTGTCAGCCAATTCTTTTTAGTCTGCTTGGCAATGCGAGCACTCAACTCGAACGGCAGCTGCGCTATCACTTCATGCTCAAAGTACGCATGTAGACCGCGTTGACCACTTAATTGGCCATCGTAGTTAGCTGTGGTGTGGTGAGGGTTGGCTAAGTCGCCAACAAAATGGCTCATAAGCCCCCCCATCAACAATGCCTGATTGACACTATCTTCCAATGCCTTTTTATCATCAGCGTGGCCTGCTAGCTGCAATGCTTGAACCACCCCGTAATACAGCTGCAATACTCGCCATGGCACGGTACCAACCTCAACGGCGGTATGCCCACTGGCTAGCGCATCTTTACTATAAACCGCGAAGTCTTCGGGCAGATCAGTCCAAAGCGTTACCCCCTTATATACCTTTTCTAAATTGATAAAGTGGGTCGAATAATTTTCCTCTCGTTCAAGATCAGTCATGTAAGGTGCACGCCAGACAATATCTGGAGCGTTGGATAAATGTCCGAGCATATGGTTTCTCGCCACAAATGGTTTGACCAATGCTTGATTGTCGTCTGAAATAGAGCGCAAATTTTGCACCGCAACTCGAGTTATTAAATCGTGGCCTCGCTCGCCCCATGCATAGGCACTCGTAGCACAAGCAAACAGACTTGCCGCTAGGCAAATACGACTAATAATTAATTTTTTCATACCGTCAGAACCTCAAATAAGTTAGCAAAACGTTAACACGTCTTTGCGTCAAACCCAGATTATGCAATAGAAATCGTAGCGAAGATCTGAAGTTAGCCGATAAACTTTGCAACACCATCAATAAAAAGCTTTTTGGCTGCTGCAGAGCCCTCTTCGATCAATGATTTAGACAGCGCAATGGTTCGTTTCGCGGCAACCTTACTAGACCACAGGTCATGCATAGTCAGATTGCCAGCCTTGCCCATCGCTAGTATCCCTTCTCGGCCTAAGTGTGCTAACTCATCGAGTTTAGCGTCCAAATTCTGTTCACTATACAACACACCGGAAACGCCCGGCTCTACTAGCCAAATGGCCGAACCAAGCTCTTGATCAGCGACCACTCCACAGCCATAACTGAGAGCCTCATTAACCACCAATCCCCAGCCTTCTCCGTGATGGCTGGTCATCAGAAATAGGTCAGCTTGAGCCATATGAGCTCGCACCTGATCTTGCGTTTGCCAACCGGTTAAAGCAACCGAACCACTAAGACTGCGGGCCTTAATCTCAGTTTCTAAGGCTCCGCGCAAAACCCCGTCTCCAAGCATTGTAAGTTTTGCCTTAATACCTCGGCGCTGCAAGCCAACTAATATATCAAGCGCCTTACTGGGTTGCTTTACCTCGCTTAAGCGAGCACACCAAAGTAACTCAACCGCCTCACGTTGAGGCCTTGGTTGATATTCTGGAGCATCTATAAAATAGCCGAATTGCCAGCTGCGATCTTTGAAAAAACCCAACTGATTTAAATCTTGCGCAGCATAACCACCGATCGCCAAGAAGTGATAGTTTGACCTATCAACCGAAATATAATTTTTATAGAAGTGCCCCAACCTCGAGAGCTTGCGGCCTAGTGTTGGGCGTTTTTTCCACAACCGCTCTTGGCAAGCAAAGGTCAGCTTACCGGCTCTTATACGTTGCTTAACATGCTTAATCGGAAAACGACCCTGAATCACAACATCGGCTTGATCAATCCACGCAGCTACTTCAGCCTCAGATTGCCAAAAGCGTAAAATGTAAGGTTCGGTATACTCGTCTTTCCAACCCATTTCAGCCCTAGCCGCACTAGTTGGCTTTTCAAATACAATGCGAAAATTGGCCTCACCGAGTTCCGCCGCCATCGCCCTAGCAAAGTGCATTTGATGGTAAGAAGCTTGATTGGTTAGGAATAGTACTTTCATCGCAATTTAATGAACCTAGTTGACGAGTCGTGCAGTTGAGCTGTATGCACAAGATGCAATGAGTTTAACGCCTTGCTTGCCTTTTTTGCACTCCTTTATTTCACTCTAAGGTCTACATTTTTGAAGGATTATCAGGTAGCTTCTGAACGGCGATTAAAAAGATAACAATGAATCTAATGACCTCATCCTCGAAGACAGCAGTCACCAACGAAAAGAAAATTGTCTACATGCAAAATGGTGAGCGAAAAACCATTCCCGAGTCACAGGCAATCCATATGCTCGATAGCATCGCGCAGCAAGACTTGCCGAGAGCATTAGGCTATTACCTAAACCTTAGCAATGAAAACCCGCATGCTGAGCGGTTACTGGAAAGTTTTTATCAAACCTTATTTGATATGTTCATGTTCGAGCAATTATTAGAGCTTACCAGCGCGCGATTAGAGAGAATACCAAGTTGCACCACGTCGTTCTCATGGAAGATGAACGCACTACAACACATGTTTCGCAATCATGAGGCCATCGACTTACTTGAGGCAATAACCCAAGGAAACCCAGACAACGTACTTAGCTGGAACTCATTGGGGCGCTTCCAAAATGATGTGGGCAACTTTCAAGATGCCACAGCTTGCTTCAATAAAGCTGTGGAGATCAAACCGTCGTTTGCCGCTGCACATTGGAATCGATCAGCACACAGCAGCAATATCGACGCTGACCTGAAAGCCGTTAAAAAGCTAATTGCGAGTAACGAAGTTGACTTGAAAGACACGCATTACCTGCACTTCACCGCCTATCGTTATTGCGAAAAATTAGAGCGCTACGACGACGCATTCGAACATTTACAAATTGCCAATGCGATGAAACGGCGAACCTTTGACTATGATCTTAGCGCTGAGCTGACGATTGATGAAAATGCTAAGGCTGTCTTCAACACTGAGTTAATGCAAAGTCTAGAAAAACCGGATAAAAGCGACTTGCGGCCAATATTTATCATGGGCATGCCGCGCAGCGGAACTACCTTAGTTGAGCAAATTATCGCCAGCCATTCAAACGTCGCTGGGGGTGACGAATACACCGCACTCGCCAATGCGATAATGCAATCTCAGCGCCAGTCAGATTTCAATGGCCAAATTGATCAATGGTTAGCCACACGCAACAGCGACGATTGGCAGAAAATGGGCCGCATATACGAACACAACATGCGTTTCGTTCGCGGCGACAAGAAGGTATTTACCGACAAAAACCAGTTCAATCATCGCTCAATCGGCATAATCCAAGCCTCGCTAGCTAACGCTAAAATAATCGTTCTAGATCGCAACCCGATGGACGTAGCGTTTGGCTGTTATCGACAGTTATTTGGTGGCCAGGGTGGTAGGTTCAGTTATCAACTCGATGAGCTTGCTCAACTATATTCTAGCTATATGAGGCTTATAGACTATTGGGAATCGGTAACTGATGGCTTGATATTACGGGTGCAATACGAAGACCTAGTGCAAAACCAGAAAACTGTTACTGAGCAGATATTGCAATTTTGTAACTTAGAACCGCAGCATCAATGTTTCGAATTTTATAAAACTGAACGCACCGTTAAAACACTTAGTGCGTCACAGGTGCGCCAGCCCATGTTCACACAGGGAATCGAACGCTGGAAAAAGTATCAAACCCAACTTCAGCCGATGCTAAGAGAGCTTGAAAAAGCGGGTCTAGTCGAGTGCTAACAGGGCGGTTGCGACGCTCACTTATTGTTGGTTTGGATCTCAGTTGGTTTTGATCTCAGTTGGTTTTGATCTCAGTTGGTTTTAATCTTAGCGCAGCCGAGAGAGAGTCAAACTCACTCTTCCATTGGATCGCTGACAGGTTCAATAACCTCTCGCGTATTGCGATCAGAAACGGTTTTCAATAGCATTGATACAAATTTTTTGGGCTTAACTCGATAGACAACATGATCACCGGCAAAGGTTCGAATAGTCCAGCCTCGAGCCTCAGATCGTTGCCATGAAGGATCCTTGCTTCGCTCATCTAGGCTAATGTCTTTTGGTAAAAAAGCGACGTAAGTAGCGTTAAGTTTAAGTGCCGCTGGGTTATCAAACTCAACCTGCTGAGTTAAAGTATTAATAGGTTGTGGCACATCTCTGGGGACTTCTTGAGTAGATTTTAACCATGGAAAATTTACCAAACCGTTAATAATTTCCAGATCTACTACCTTAGTACCCCAAACATCAAGCGCCGACATATCATGAGCTGGTACGGCCGCATCCAAAAATGTCAAATGAGCAATTCGCTCAGGCAGACGGTTAGCGACACCTGATATCACCATGCCGCCATAACTATGGCCCACTAGAATCACATTTTGAAGTTGTTCGAATAAAATCAAATTGGAGATATCGGTAATGTGCGTTGTTAAGTTGACCTTATCATCGGCCAAATGATTCTTTTCGCCCAAGCCAGTTAATGTCGGGCGATAGACGGTATGACCCTGTTGCATTAATAACTCTGCAACCGTACGCCAATCCCAACCGCCGCCTGTAGCTCCATGTACAATCACAAATGTCTGCTTCGGAGTCTCACTTGTTGCTTGAGTTGCTTGGGCAATTTGCTGACTCAACAGCAGTGATGCAATCAGTGCTAAAAGGAGCCGTAAACCCCACCGCTTAGAAAAATAAAATCGCATAGTTATCTGCCTATTTTTAAGTCTTGATAAACAGCCGAAGATTGATCGACCACTAAACGCATATCGTACTCTAGATAAGCGTTTTTAGCCAAAGCGGTCTCGCCACTAGATCCTGCATTTCAGAAATCTCGAGATCCATTTTCTTGCTAAGCTGACCGTTAACTACGTCAAAAATTCCATCTAGACTTAACTTTCGACCATACAATCTTTCAAGTATCCCTAATTTTCTAGGAAAGCTAGCCTTGCGAATCATTCGAAGCGATAGTGGTAATTTTTTCATCAATCATGACAAAACACCGGTCCTATTTGAAAAATAGATAAGTCGTGAGCATGTCGACATATAAACTAAGTAGTTTAGTGTTGACTACAAATTAAGTAGTAAGAAGCACACCTAAACTTGAGATGGTTACGCTGACAAACACTCATCGAGGCAAAACCGATGGTTGGCTGCTCTGCTAATTATTGCCATTTCTTTAACTGCGCCGCCAAGGCTTAAGCGACAGAATACACTGATATAGCTTAGACCAGTGGAGCAATTAATGACAACAAGCAGCTACCTATTTCTCGCCGACACCGTTTTATTAGCGCACTCGTTTATCGTTGCGTTCGTGATATTAGGTCTAATTGCCACATTGATCGGCGGCGCGCTGAAATGGCGATGGGTCACCAACCCTTGGTTCAGACTAAGCCACCTGATCTGTATCGGGGTTGTGGTTATGCAAGCTTGGGCGGGAGTTGTTTGCCCATTAACGACACTGGAAATGTGGTTACGATCTCAAGCGGGTGGCGAAGTCTACAGTGGCTCATTCATCTCGCATTGGCTCAGCAGCTTCCTCTATTATGACTTTCCCCTATGGGTGTTTACCATAGCTTACTCGACCTTTGGTGCGCTGGTATTGGCAAGTTGGCTTTGGGTCAAGCCCCGTTCAATAAAGAGCCATGTTTAAACGATATCAGACTCAGCTATTTCAATATTTGCAATAACCCCTGAGCATGCTCCGCCGCAGTACGCCCAAGGCTAGTTAAATAACCACCATCCTTCTGTGTTGTTAGACCCTTATCAAATAGGCGTTGAGCGGCTGAAACTCTTGGTTCGCCCGCTGAGCTGTGCACCTTTATTCCCTCTAAGTCAGTGTCCAGATTAAACAAGGAAAGTACATTAAGTTCTTCAATAATATCGTTTGAGTAAGGCATTCAGCATTCCTATTTGGGGGCTATTTTCATTCATCATAAAACAAAAATGATGTCTTTGACTAAATTCTTACCGTGTAAGTCATTTTAAGATCTTCGAGGCCTAATGTGATCAATTGTGCAAGTACCTGCAAATTGACGCCGTCCAGATTTTTCAGATACAAACATGCCTTGCCAAGTTTGTGAGGCCCCAGCTTAGACATTAGCGCTTTATGTTTTTCATAGCCCGTCATAATATAAAGCACTGGGCCGCTTTTGCGTGCAGCAAAGCCCGTAGCGCACATAATCCCTTCATCGCCATTTGCTCGATAATAGGTGTAGTCACCATAACCGACGATGCTGCCTCCCCACATTTTTGCCTTTGCAGCCGTTGTTTGTTTGAATAACTTGGCTAGTATCTTCGCATCTCGACGAGCCGATGCCGACTCAATGCTGTTTAAATAATCGCTGACGCTGGCGCTACTTTGGGCCGTCTTGATAACCACTTTTTTTGGCATGATGACTCCTTGATACTGGTTTGCATAAATTGTCTATCTTAAAATCTGATGCGCTGAGAGCCTTTTATAAGGGCTATGAGCAGGTGCACCTTTAGCGAAATTTTGACCAACAAATCACTGTGATTTGAACAACTACGACCATCCATGAAGCGCACCTCTAATAATTCGCCATTGCGTCAGCGCGAGATGTGAATAAAGTTCGCGCCGGTCTCTCCGCTAACCGAGGGTCGATACATCGGCGTTGATGTTACCTACAGAGACCTCAGCATAACTCGACGAACGGCCTGATGCGTGGATTTAATCACCTTGATTACGCATGAATCCTATTTTTTAAATCGTCTAAACTAGAAATCATACGCGTCGGTCGGCTTTAGTCAGATCGATCACCACTGTTTCTGAAATTTTGTCGTGAATAGCCTGCCGGTTTGGGTCCCAAATCACTTGTAAAAAGCCCAGCAACCCTGTCGCCAGACCAGCACTATAGCCACCGTAGCGCTCAAAGCTTTCCCATAAGCTTAATTCTTTGCCATCGATTTTTATTACGCGTATACGAAATAAGACTTTGCCTAAGGTTTGCCCATGACACCATGCAGTAAACGCACTGAAGTAAATAGCGGCCCAGCCAAAGCCAATTCCAAGGTCGGTTAATGCCGCTTGCAGCCAGCTTACAACGCTCAGTTCTTGCTCGCCGTTTTCTCCAGAGCCTTCTTCCGATTGTTTTTCAAGCTCGGCTTGAGACAGACTTACCTCATCGCCGGACTGATCCTGTATTAAGTCTACAAGGCTGTCGGAACTCAGCCACCAAATAAATAAGCTTACGACTAAAAACAGGCCAGATATCACCGCGGCAATAGACAAAACGCGTGGAGCAAACGATGAGGTACCATCGCGTGCGTCTTTATTGCGTGCCTTAATCGATCCGACTATCGAGACCACCATTACGCATGCGGCCATTACAGTAGTGCTCATTAAGGTTAACGAACCAATAACAATGGTATCGAACAAAATTGACAATAGCCTTCGGGTTGGGCTGGCCAAGGCCTTACCTATTAAGGAATCGTTTACCGTAAAGGCGTAAGCAGTAACATAGTTCTTATTCTCTTCAATATTATTCATTGCTAACCAATCGTGTTCGTGTTCTTGTTCTCGTTCTTGCTGCTAGACTAGCAAATTATGCTGGTGATATCGCAAACAACGTCTTCTAGGCTACTTAAACTTAAGCTATGCGAGACAAACCTAAGTATTCGTTCACGCAAACCTACTTAAAATAAGATACATTGTGTCAATAATAATTCTAATTTACATCCTCTCATGACTGCTCCCTTGAAATCTATCCCAGGCGAAAACGGCTTACCTGTATTTGGTCATGTCTTTCGTTTCATCAAAAACTGTAATAATCTTTTCGATGAGATGCATCACAAATATGGGCCGGTCTACTACAACAACTTTCTCAACACCAAAGCAATTCATCTACTCAGCCCTAATGGTAACGAATTTGTATTACTAGACCGCGAGAAAAATTTTTCCAGCCGTAAAGCATGGAACATCTCGCTCGACAAATTATTTCCAAACGGACTAATGTTGCGCGATGGTGATGAGCACCGTTATCACCGCCGTCTAATGGGTGCGCCATTCAAAGCGCATGCCCTTGAATCGTATGTTGAGAGCATGAATCCAGACATAGCCTCTACTATGGCTGGCTGGGGCTTGCAGAAAGACTTTCACTTCTACCCAGCGATTAAAGATCTAACGCTAAGCCTTGCGTCTAAAATATTCATTGGCGAAACTCTGAGCAACGAAGCCGGTAAGGTAAATACCGCTTTTGTCGATGTTGTAGATGCGTCAATGGTAGTCGTGCGTTACCCAATGTTCGGTAATAAGTATCAGCGAGGCTTAGCTGGCAGAGCCTTTCTCGAGCAATATTTTGGCTCCCGTGTAGAGGCCAAACAACAATCAAACGAAACTGATATGTTTGCCGAAATAAGCCGAGCGCAAAGCGACGACGGTGAAGGCTTTAGTAAGCAAGATATTGTTGACCACATAATTTTCTTAATGATGGCCGCTCACGATACCACTACAAGTTCACTTTCAAGTGTGTGTTTTGCCTTGGCTACAAACCCAGAGTGGCAAGATAAAATTCGCGCCGAAATACAGGCACACGGCAGTGATACTCTCAACTATTCCGACATGCCTGAATTTGACGCGGCAGGCTTAGTGCTTAAAGAAGCACTGCGCTTATACCCACCGCTACCAACTATTCCTCGAGCGGCTATCAAAGACTGTGAGTTTGAAGGCTATGAAATCAAAAAAGGCGAGAAAGTATTTGTTAGCCCCTACTTTACTCACCGCATGCCTGAGATTTGGTCACAACCCAACAAATTTGACCCGGAACGTTTTAATAAAGAACGAGCAGAAGACCGAAACCATAAACATGCTTGGATTCCATTCGGTGGCGGAGCGCATAAGTGTCTTGGTATTAAATTTGCTGAGCTTCAGGTAAAATTAATATTGTTTCACCTATTGAAAAACTATCAGATTAGCGTCGAACCTGGTTACCAAATGCCCTATGCGCCAGCGCCAATAGGCAAGCCGTCTGACCTGTTGCCTTTAACGCTAACCGCAATCTAACAGCAAGTATCTAACCGCCTACACTCAAGCGGCTGTAATCAAGCGGTTAGAAAGATCAATCAAGTTTTCTAGCTGCTTGGTGCTTAGCATTGAGGTCAAATCTTCAGCGCAATAGCGAAAGCTAACACTTGCGTCTTCAAATAAAGTTGCGCCGACCTGCGATAGCTTAACCAAGCTTACCCGTGCATCGCGCGGGTTTGAGCGCTTCTCAATCAAGTGATTCTTTTCCATCGGCGCCAATAAACGAGTTACTCCGGATGCGCTAATACCAACACAATCGGCCAGCTCGATACGACGCATTGTCTGTTCTGGGGCGCTCGCCAAGTGGTGCATTATCTGATACTCAGTAAAACTAATGCCGTGCAAACTTAATTGCCCATCGACCTTTCGCTGTAACTTACTGTGTAAAAAAGATTGGCCGATTAAAAAATCCGCCGCTAAATTTGATTCACTCATTGCTAACCCTTTACTATTGATTGACTACTACTTGAGTAGTCAAGCATACATGAAGTAATTCGATTGGCAATCATAAAGATCATTTATGTCAAAAC
>JAFMHC010000035.1 GCA_017854775.1 Gammaproteobacteria bacterium
TAACTCTAAAATGTTGCAGGTTATCAATAATATCGGATTTGGTACGCGGCAATAGGTCACCCATAGTTGCGTAATGATTTAACAACTTCTGAATACTAGGTATATCGCTGTCTATCGCGCGCTCTACCCTGCCATAGACTCCCAACCCCGCCCCAGAGGCCGCTAACTCAGTAGCGCCAAGCCTTGTTTTGGTGTTCAATGTCAGAGCCTTAGGAGCTTGCCGCAAGCATTTCTTGTGCGTGAGCACGGGTTCGATCAGTAATAACTTCACCGCCAAGCATACGAGCTATTTCCATAGTGCGCATTTCGTCGTCTAGCTTGACCAAGGTAGAGTAGGTTTCGCTATTGGTAGATACTTTATCGATAAAGATATGCTGATCACCTTGAGACGCAACTTGAGGTAAATGAGTAATGCATATTACCTGTGCGTTGCGGCCAAGTTTTCTAAGCCGTGTTCCGACAATTTGAGCGACTTTACCGCCAACCCCCACGTCGACCTCATCAAATACCAGAGTAGGGGTTTCAGACTTTTCGCTAGTGATGACTTGGATCGCCAAACTTATGCGCGACATTTCTCCACCGGAAGCTGTTTTGTTCAATGATTTTAACGGCATGCCGTGATTTGTGCTTACCATAAATTCTATGTGGTCAATGCCATGTTCTGAGACGATGACATCGTCACTGATGTGAGGCTCTACTTTGATCGATAGCCGGCCACCACTCATACCAAGGTCTTGCATCTGCTCGGAAATTGAGGTTGACAGTGATTCGGCAACCGTTTGTCGGGCCGATGAAACGGCATGGGCAATGGTCGCGTATTGGTCTTTCAAATCGCCGAGTTCTTTTTGCAACCTCTCAGGTTGGGTATGAGCCGATTCTAAGCGTTGATATTCAGTTTGCAGTGATTGATGTCGCTCTGGTAGTGCGTTCTCTGCACAGCGATGTTTACGAGCAAGATTAATCAGGTTGTCGCGACGCTGTTCTACTTCTAGCAAACGTTCGGGGTCTTGGTCGATTTTAGCTCGCGCCGAGGTTAAGGCACCTTGAGCTTCTTCAACTTGTGCCAAGGCCGAATTGAGTAACTCGTTAGCACCAAGAAGATTCGAGTCAAACTCAACCAGTGGCGATAGCTGATTAACGCTACGGCCCAACTCGGCACTGACGTTGCTTGTTTCATTGTTAAACAAGGAATCAATAATGGCTTCAATGCCTTCGATCAAACCTTGAGAATTACTAAGTCGACTGTGTTCCTGCTCAAGTTCTTCAAACTCGCCATCGACAATATTGGCTTCATCCAATTCATTCAGCTGAAACGACAAAAGCGACATTCTGTCAGCCGTGTCAGATTGGTTCTGTGACACTGACTTGAGTTCACGTTCAATGCGATGAATCCGTGAGGCCAGCTTAGCCATTACCTTGAGCGCGTCGTTATGATCGGCAAATTGATCGATAATACGGCGTTGCTCGGCCACTCGCATTAGCGATTGATGTTCATGTTGACCATGCAGATCAACCAGCATATAACCAAGCTCGCGAAGACTTGTTAAGGTTGTCGGTTGGTCATTAATATAGCATTTGGTTGGCTTACTAACTCGAACCACGCGACGGACTAAGCAGGTGCTTTTATCATCGGCTGTCTTATCTAAATCGCGTTCTTTTAACCAAGCCTTAACGTTCGCTAGGCCACTGATTGAGAAGAGGGCGGTAATGTCGCACTGATCTTCGCCATGACGAATCATGTCTGCCTCGGCACGCGAGCCAAGAATTAAGTTGAGAGCATCGAGCACAATCGACTTACCGGCACCAGTTTCACCGGTGACGACGGTTAAGCCCTGATCTACTTCAAGCTCAAGTTGTTTAATGATCGCAAAGTTGCGAATTGTAAGTTCTGTCAATGCCATTGTTTAAGTATAAACCTTTATTAAGATTCTTGTGCTCCGCCCCAGCCTAGTTTAGCCCGAAGCATGGCAAAATAATTATAACTTTCAGTATGAATTAATTGAGCCGGGTGCTCTGAACGAGTGATTTTAACAATTTCATGTCCCGCTAGGTTGTAGCCGATAAGGCCGTCTGACGATACATGAGCGCAATTTTTGGTTCGATTGTGGATTGAAAAACACACTTCAGATGCTGCAGGTAAGGTAATCGGCCTGTTAGATAGAGTGTGCGGAGACACCGGCACCATCGAGATTACGTCTGTACCAGGGTGCATAATTGCGCCGCCGGCTGACAGGGCATAGGCAGTTGAACCGGTTGGAGTACTAAGAATTACTCCGTCTGAACGGGCGGCAGTGACAAAATTGTTATTCACATGTGCTTGCCAGCTGATTAGTTTTTCTAAGGAATGACGACCAATTACAATATCATTTAATGCTGTCTGTTGATGCACCACCGTATCGCCATCAAGAACCTGAACTTTGAGCATCATTCGTCGTTCAATCTCATAGTTGCCTGCGAGAATTTGATCGATTTCATCCAGCATATCGGCCTGCGGGATGTCAGTTAAGAACCCGAGTCGGCCTAAGTTTACCCCTGCTAGCGGAATATTAAATTCAGCCATGCGTCGGGCTACATGCAGCATAGTACCATCGCCACCAATAACAATGGCGAGGTCAATGTCTTGAGGTAATTCTTCATGCAGTAACTCTTGCGGTAAGTCTCGGACGATTTCGGATGCTGTATTATAGCCGAGCTTCACGGTTAAACCTTTTGCTTCTAGGTGAGCAGTCAAGGCTTTAACTGGCTTCTCGACACTCGCATCTTGATATTTACCGAACACGCCAATAGTTTTAAACATGGGGAATATGATTTATAGTTGTTAGCCTTGCATTGTCGCCAATTTGAACATGGCTTGTCCAGTACATTGAGTGTGGCTTAGTCACGATAAAGTGAATGCTTTGTGGAACATGAAATGCGAGAAATTGATAATCGTCGGCGATGTACAAGGGTAGTTAAAGTCGAAATAAAATGAAGGCTAAATAGTTGAAATTAAATGGCATTAGATAGTAGAGCTGAAAACGTACTAAAAAACTTGGTTGAAATATATATTCAACAAGGCCAACCAGTTGGCTCCGGTACATTGGCTAAGTTACCGCAGCTTGGTGTTAGTTCAGCTACGGTGCGCAATGTTATGTCGGACCTCGAACAACTAGGGCTGATCGCCGCGCCGCACACTTCATCGGGTCGTATACCAACATCACAAGGGTATCGACTGTTTGTTGACAGTATGGTTAAGGCTTCGACCCTAACTCAAACCGCTATCTCCGAACTATCTGCACGCTTTGAGCAAGAAACTGACCCCCAAGCGTTGTTGGCACATGCATCGGATGTTTTATCTGAATTGACCTTGTTTGCTGGGGTAGTATTGCTTCCAAATCAGTCTGTTACTCGCTTTCACCAACTAGAGTTTATGCGATTGTCAGAATCGAGGTTGCTTGCTATTTTAGTAACCGATGATGGTCGCGTGCAAAACCGGGTACTAACAACGGCTGAAAGTTTTAGCGATTCTGAGTTAGTCTCGGCAGCGAATTTTTTCAATCGGCGCTATAAAGGCAACACATTAGACGACGTTCGACGCTTGCTGGTGCAAGATATGCACCGGGATAACAATGAAATGCACCGGCTAAACAAAGAAGCAATGCAGGCTGCAAGCCGAGTTATTGCTGAGGAAGAAGCTAGTAACGAGAGCGACGTGGTAGTGAGCGGTGAACAGAAACTATTGGACGTTCCCGATTTGTGTCAGATTGAAACGCTGCAGAAGTTATTCGATGCGTTTAAAACAAAGCGTGATCTACTCGATTTACTAGATCGAAGCATGAAAGCCAATGGGGTCAGTGTTTTTATCGGCGAAGAATCTGGCTACAGCGCCCTTGGTGAGTGCAGTGTTATCGCTAGTCCGTATAACGTTGATGGTAAAGTATTGGGTACCTTAGGCGTGATAGGGCCTACCCGTATGGCCTACGACCAAGTTATTTCTGTGGTCGATATAACCTCAAAATTACTCAGCCAAGCATTGTCCAAATCAGCTTCTCGCTGAATTTTTCCTTGGCCTGTCGCCTGTCCGACGCTGATTTTCTTAGCGCGGCAGGCCGATTGATTATTTCAACCTTTCAGGAGTTCATATGCAGTCAGTTCAAATATTTTGGCCAATGTTGGTGGTATTAGCGATTCCAGTTTTCGTGCTCTTACTTAACGGTAAACGTAAGTCTGCTGATAAAAAAGAGGGCTCAGTGAAACCTGAGGCGGCGATCAATAATACGGCGTGGTCACTACCAGTGGTGCTCACTTCAAACGCCTTGGCGAATCAATTTCAATTACCCGTGGTGTTCTACGTCTTAAGTTTTATTCTCTTCAATATTGGTGCCGTGTCGAGCTTAGTTATTGTGCTTAGCTGGATATTTGCTGTTACTCGTTGGGCACACGTTGTGGTTCATGTGAGCAGCAATAATGTCCCTCTGCGGCTTAGATTTTTCGTGCTTGGCGCTATCACCTTACTTATTCTATTCGGTGTTACTGTTGTTAGCCTGGCTAGTTTGGGGTAACAACTGGCCAACATAGCGTTTTTATCTTGATGCGGTTGACTCAAGTGCACTGCGTGAATGACAGAAAGATTTGATAAAATAATTAGGAATTAACTATGACAGACAAAAAATTCGACATCGTTGTGTACGGAGCTACCGGTTTTACTGGTCGCTTAGTGGCGCAATACCTGAATACTCGCTATGGCAATGGTAACGAGGTTACTTGGGCAATGGGTGCGCGTAGTTTAGAAAAGCTACAGTCAGTTCGTGATCAACTGGAGTTACCGGCAGACACACCTTTAGTGGTCGCCGACTCAAACGATACTGCATCAATGCAGGCGATGGTCGATAGTACTAAAGTAATCATCACCACAGTCGGCCCGTATCAGATATATGGCTCCGAATTGGTAGGTTTGTGCGCCAATTCAGGCACCGATTATGTCGATTTATGCGGTGAATCAGTCTGGATGCGTCACATGATAGACGCCCATGAAGCCGCGGCTAAGAAATCCGGTGCACGTATCGTGTTCTCGTGTGGCTTCGATTCGATACCATCTGACTTGGGTATCTTTCGTCTACAGCAATTGGCAGTTGAGAAAACTGGCAGCGCCTGCAAGCATATTAGTGGCCGTGTTCGCGGTATGAAAGGAACTTTCTCGGGCGGTACGGCGGCGAGCTTGACCGAATCGGTCAAGGCGGCTAAAGGTGACCCTGAAATTTTCAAGTTAGCGGTCAACCCATACTCGCTGGTGCCGGGCTTTGAAGGCGTCAAACAACCCAATGGGGACAAAGTCAACTATTCAGATGAGCTTAAGAGCTGGGTGGCACCGTTTGTTATGGCCGCCATTAATACGCGTAATGTGCATCGCAGTAACGCGCTACTGGGGCATTCTTACGGTGAAGACTTTACCTATGATGAAATGATGCTAACTGGCGATGGCGAAAAAGGTGAAGCAATTGCGAACCACGTTGCCACAACTAACCCGATGGCTGGCCCCGACGCGCCTAAACCAGGCGAAGGTCCAAGCAAAGAAGAGCGAGAGACTGGCTTTTACGACATTATGTATATCGGCGATACGGTTGATGGTGGCAAGATGGTGTTATCGGTTAAAGGTGATCGTGACCCAGGTTACGGCTCTACGTCAAAAATGATCTCTGAGAGCGCGATTTGTTTATTCAAAGACGCAAGCGATACTGTCGGCGGAATTTGGACAACAGCGCCAGCGTTGGGTGATAAGTTGATTAAGCGTTTAGAAGACAATGCAGGATTAACTTTCACCCTTGAGTCTTCTTGATGACTTTTAACTGATACTTTTCTAATTTGATTCGATTTTGCTCTAACTCTAAGTAGTTACCAAGCTTATTAGAATATTTTAAACGCCGATCTTGTGTTAACGAGCTCGGCGTTTTCGTCTTTAATGTCGGCTATTTTAAGCCGTTAATTAATTGGTGATACTGGCAGGCATATTTTCTTTCATTGCAGCGACAGAAAAAATATTGTCGTTAAATCTTCGGAAGAGACAATTACTTTCTATTTATATTAGACGCATGACCGTCAACGCACGATTTTTACGCACCTATTACTAAAACGTAATCCGCTGTTCACTTGAGGGTAATCAAGCGACCCTTACTATCTCTGTATCAGAATTTTTATTTAGCACTTGTATTAAAAGTAATGTTTGGTCTCATTTTGTTTAAAAACGTTAGAGGCCCGGCGCTATCTGAAAATAGTATCCGCGTACACAATGATTTTTGGAGAAATTAATGTTCAAAGTAATATCAAACTCGTTCATGCCCATCATTAAATGGACATCGGTAGCCGCAATTTCAGCCGCTGTGGTTATTTCTATACAAGCCAGTGCTGATGGTCACAAGACTGGAGAGGCTCATCAGGCCGCTGTAGTTTCAACGGCAGGCGCGGCGACACCTATCGCCGCGACACCTATCCCAGCTGCATTGGTCACTCCTAGGGAAAGCAATATGCCGTGGACACCGGCCAACGGGTTTGCTGATTTAATTGAAGACGTTAGCCCCGCGGTGGTTCATGTTGCCACTGCCGGTTTCATCGAGCGTCGTAGACTGAGCCGACGGGGCGTCCCGAACGATCGAGATTATAGAGGTGGCCCGCAGGGCTTGGAAGACTTCTTCAATGATTTCTTTGGTCGTCGAGGCCAAATAGACCCGCGCCAAAGCCGTCCGGATCTTAACGAACCTGAGGAACAAGATGACGAACAACAGCCGCAAGAAAAGCAAACACGTCCGCTGGGCATCGGATCAGGGTTCCTTGTCAGTGCTGACGGATACGTTGTCACCAATCATCACGTTATTGATGGTGCTGACGAAATCGTTGTTACGTTAACTGACGGCACAGAGTACGAGGCAGAGATAAAAGGCAGTGATCCAAAAACAGATCTAGCGCTGCTTAAGTTAAAAGATGTTAGCGGCTTACCGTTTTTGCCTTGGGGTGATGACGAGCGATCTAGAGTAGGTGATTGGGTATTGGCGATTGGTAATCCATTTGGCCTTGGAGGCTCTGCGAGCACCGGCATTATTTCGGCAATTGGCCGAGACATACAAGCAGGCCCCTACGATGATTTCATCCAAGTCGATGCGGCAATTAACCGCGGTAACTCTGGAGGCCCACTATTCAATATGCAAGGGCAGGTAATAGGCATTAACTCGATGATTTACTCGCCCAGTGGTGGCAGTGTTGGCATTGGCTTTGCAATTCCGGCTAATCTAGCGAAAGGTGTGATCGGTCAGTTGCAAGACTCCGGACAAGTAGAGCGTAGTTGGGTTGGCGTCTCTATCGGCTCGGTATCGAAAGAACTGGCGCAACTTTTAGATCGCCCTAATGAAGAAGGAGCCCTTATCTCGGGTGTCATGGATGGCTCACCAGCCGCCAAAGCGGGTCTTGAGGCGCGTGACATTGTATTGGAGTTCAATGGCGAGCCAATAAGAGAGATGCGTAATTTGCCGAAAGAAGTTGCCCAATCTCAGGTCGGTAAAAGCTACGGTATGAAAGTCTGGCGTGATGGCAAGGTTAAAAATATTAAGATTAAAACCGAGCCGTTCCCCTCTGATGAGGAACTAGTGAGCGAGTCGTCTGAGCCAGAAGTAGAACCCAAAATGAATGAACTGCTCGGCGCAGAAATGGCGCAGTTAAATGAGACTAATCGAGCCGAATATCGCATCGGCGAGAGCGTTCAAGGTGTGCTTTTGACCTCGGTCGAGCGACGCGGTTTAGCGGCGAAGAACAATCTGCGCCCCGGTGACGTGATCGTACAGTTTGGCGGCGATAAAGATATTCGCAGCCCCGAGCAGATAACAAAAGTTTTAAAGGCGGCTAAGAAAGCTAAGCAAGGTTCGGTGGCAGTGTTAATTAATCGCCGTGGTAGCCCTGGTTTCTTGGTCTTCAAATTGGATTGATATTTACAGCATTGATTCGCATAACGTGCTCCTGCTCGTCACTAAGAAAGAGTACCGAAAGTGACGCATTAAGTGGGAGCGAAATTTTAAATAGCGTAAAATGGATGAAAAATAGAAATGAATAAAAAAAGTATGATCCGAGTATTAATCGTTGAAGACGATAACGAAACCGCGAATTACATCGTAAAAGGCTTAACCGAGTGCGGCCACATAGCCGATCACGCGGCCGATGGTCGTGAAGGTCTACTAATGGCCGACTCTACGGAGTACCAAGCGATAATCGCCGATCGAATGCTGCCGAAGGTAGATGGAGTCACCATGACTCGTACTTTACGTGGCAGTGGCAATCGAACACCTATTCTGATGTTGAGTGCATTAGGCGATGTCGATGATCGGGTAGTTGGTTTGAAAGCTGGCGCCGATGACTATCTAGTCAAACCGTTTGCATTTTCAGAGCTGCAAGCACGAATCGAAGCACTGGTGCGTCGCGCCGAGCCCGAATCGCCAGATACGGTTCTGAAGGTTGCTGATTTGGAGATGGATTTGCTCAAGCGTGAAGTACGCCGAAATGAGCAGAAGGTTGATTTGCAGCCTCGAGAGTTTCGCCTGCTTGAGTATCTGATGCGCCACAGTGGCCAAGTTGTCACACGTACTATGCTGCTTGAGAAGGTTTGGGATTATCACTTCGACCCACAAACTAACGTAATTGACGTTCACATCAGCCGTCTGCGCGGTAAAATTGATAAAGAGTTCGAAGTAACTCTTTTACATACCGTTCGTGGCGCAGGTTATATGTTGAGTGAACCAGATTAGTCCATTTAAAAGCTCGGCGTTTCGTATCACGCTGGTTTATGTCTTGCTATTTGGCCTGTCAGTCTCGATTATCTTGGGATTTGTTTATTGGTCGACCATTGTTTACAAGACTAACCAGACTGATATAGATATAAACGCCGAGATTCAAGAGCTGACCGATGTTTACAATCGTAAAGGTTACCCCGGCCTAGTTACCTTGATGTCTGAACGAGTTCAGCCTCGGCCAGGTGATCCAACCCTCTATTTACTTGCTGACTATCAGTTTCAGCCGTTAGTGAGCAACATGTCTGGATGGCCGAGAATGTCGGTCGATGGCAAAGGTGGCTGGCTGGATTTCAAGTTAAGCCGCATACGTGAAGGCGGTGATACCGAATTTAGTGTAAGAGCTCGAGCGGTACTACTGGATAACCGTTACAACTTGCTGGTTGGCCAGAGCATGAGAGATCTGACAACACTAAAGGCTCTGGTCGGTCGAGCGTTGATGTGGGGCCTAATGTTAACCGTAGCCTTGGGAATCATTGGCGGATTGATGATGCGGCGTACGCTGAGTAGTCGTCTGGGCTCTATCAATCAAACAAGTCGCAAGATCATGCAAGGTGATCTGAGGCGGCGAATAGCCACCAGTGGAACCGGCGACGAATTTGATGAACTGGCAGGCAATCTAAACGGCATGCTAGATCAAATTGAGCATGGAGTAGAAGGCGTCAGAAGGGTGTCAGATAACATCGCCCACGACCTGAAAACGCCTCTTGCACGATTAAAGAACAGAGTCGAAGAATTGAAAATTAGGGTCGCTGGCAGACCAGAAGAAGAGCTTGCGGTTGATCAAATTATTCACGAGGCTGATGGTCTTTTAGCTACTTTTAACGCCTTGCTGCGTATTGCTAGAATTGAGTATAGCGAGCAACGAAAAGGATTTAAATCAGTTGATTTGAACTCAATTCTGTATGATTTACTTGAACTCTACGAACCCTTAATTGAAGAGAAAGGCCAGCGTCTTAATATTGATATCTGTCAAACCATGGAGATTTCGGCAGATCGAGATATGCTCTTCCAAGCCTTTGCGAATTTGCTGGATAATGCGATTAAGTACACTCCCGACCAAGGCGTGATCACCATCCGTTCGGTCAAAGAGGGCGTCAATTGGTATGTCGAAATTGCCGACAATGGCCCCGGCATTCCGGAAGAAGCACATGAAAAAGTAGTGCTGCGTTTTTATCGTTTGGATCAAAGTCGCACCACACCGGGCAGTGGCCTCGGCCTAGCGTTAGTATTCGCGGTCTTGAAATTACATAAATTAGACTTGTCTTTCTCTGATAATCAGCCGGGTTTGTGCGTTAGGGTTAGCGCCTCTATTGTTGAACGTGACGCTGTCGGCCGGCGAAAGGCGACAAAGAATTTCAGCGAAAAATTCACTCAACAGGAGTCCATAACAAATTAGTTGACTAGTTGGCGGCCAATTTTTAATTTGCCCTGGAGTAACGACTATTTGATATAGGGTCTTCGATTAAAACCACTCGATAAGCCTGAGCCGTGTTGCCGGCGCTAGCATTATCCGTGCGCTTACGAATTAGTCGTTGGTGTACTGGTTTGCCGACCCATTGATCCCAGACCCAGATGCCATTTTCATCGTGTCTTATGTAAATAGCGGCGTGATGGCCGGTATGATTGGGGTAACGATTGTTTTTAAAGGTAGCTATCACCGTGCCTGTCGGTAAATCTGATGTTAGGACCGGAGCGCCTGCGCGCCAAAGCTTGGTTGGCGGTGCTCCGGAGCACCACTTGATCAAGCTAACACAATGGCCGTCGCCGACTACCCGGTCTTTATAGTTAGATGCTGATTGACAAACAAGCTGCGACATTTCTATTGAAGAGCTATCACTTATTATTGGCTTTGATTTGTCGGAACACGCAGATAAGACTATGCTGAACAATACCGCTATAGCGGTCTTCAAACTATCAAATACAGGGCTTTGTCGGTAGTTATCGTTCACATTGATCTCACTATCTGTTACCTAAACTTACCACATTACAAAAAAATTTAAACAACTCATGACCAACAATACCCGCGTTTTAATTATTGAAGATCATAAGGACATTGCCGAGATGCTCTATGATTATTTTGAGCGTAGAGACTACGAGCTCGACTATGCAAGTGACGGGCGTATGGGCTTCAACCTAGCCAGTCAAAATGATTATGACGTCATTCTTCTTGACTTAATGTTGCCTGAAATGGACGGTTTGGACGTTTGTCGTAAGTTGAGAGAAGAGTCTAAAGTAGGTACACCAATTTTGATGCTGACAGCTCGCGATACTCTAGAAGATAAGATTACCGGCTTGGAGTTGGGCGCAGATGATTACCTAGTAAAACCATTTGAAATACTAGAGCTAGAAGCTCGCATTAAGGCGCTAATGCGCCGCAAGGGTCAGATCGCTCAGCAAGAAGTTCTGAATGTTGGTGACTTGGAGTTGGACACCGGCACCCTAGAGGTTAAGCGTTCAGGGCAACAGATTTATTTGTCACCAATAGGCTTGAAAATTTTGACGATTCTGATGAAAGAGTCACCAAAAGTAGTTAGCCGCAACCAGTTGGAGCATGAAATCTGGGGCGATATACTGCCTGATAGCGATACATTGCGCAGCCATATGTATAATTTGCGTAAACAGATAGATAAGCCATTTGAGCAAGCACTGTTACAGACGATTCAGTCCCGCGGATACCGCATTGGCGATGCAGCCTAACTCTGGGTCTGTAGCGATTAGTATTTCACAGCTTTTTGTACAAATGGTATCCAATGGCTAAGAGGTCGAACGGTGTTTATAAAATGAGAGTTTGCTAAGTGGAGCATAAGAACAATTTTCGCCAGTCGACTATTCGCAGTAAACTCAGCCGAAAAATGACGTTGCAGGCATGCTTGATCGGCCTAGTAGCAGTACTTAGTATCGGCTTCGCCAGCGTGGTAATTGAACAGTTCTTAGTAAAAGAAGCATTGACCGGTGAAGCCAAGCACTTTTGGGAATGTTATGAGAAGGATGGCACTTTTCAGCCGCCCAATACCTTAAATTTGAAGGGCTATATGACCGATGTTGATTCCAATGCCGGGATACCTAAGGAATTGCAGGGCCATGGATTAGGCTTTCAGAAAATGCATGGACAAACTGCTCATTCATTAATGTATACAACCGAGCGTAACGGTAAACGTCTGTACCTTTTGTTCGATGGCAAAAGCGTATTACGACTCGCGCTTTACTTTGGCGTATTTCCGCTAACCATAGTGTTAGTGCTGATATATACCACCGCTTGGTGGGTCTATAGAGAATCCAATTACCTATTAAGTCCGATCGTTTGGTTAGCCAATAAATTTGACCGATTCGACCCTGCACACGCCGATGCGAGTTTAGAGGACTTATCAAATATACCTGGCGATGTCGATTGGGAGATCGAAAAGCTGGTGGCTTCATTTTCGTCTTACTCGCGACGCATTCAGCGGTTTGTTGAACGCGAGCGAGCTTTTACTCGGGACGCAAGTCATGAATTTCGGACCCCCTTGACGGTGATTAAAATGGCTAGCGATCTATTGCTTGCTGAACAAGATCTCGACCGATATTCAAAGAAATACGTTACCCGCATAAAGGGCTCTGCTCGCGACATGGAGGAATTGATTGATGCTTTTTTAATCCTTGCCCGTGAAACTGACAAAGAATTTGAAGATGAGCAAACCGTTATTGTCAACGTAATAGAGCGCGAGATTCGAAGCGCCGATATTTATTTAGATAATAAGCCGGTCACCATCGAGATTGATGAGCAGTATCCACTCGAAATTTTCACCGCACGAAAAGTAGTTGCTATTGTGTTGGGCAACCTAATAAGAAATGCGGTTCTGTATACCAACGAGGGCTCAGTGACTATTACCATAAAGAAGCATTCCGTGGTGATAGCGGATACAGGCATAGGAATGACCGGCGAGCAGACCAAAAAGATTTTTCAACCATACTATCGCGCTGAGCAATCTGGCAAGACTGATCGTAAGGGCTATGGAGTTGGGTTAACCATCGTCAAGCGCTTGTCGAACCGGTTTAATTGGATTGTTGAAGTCGATAGTGAAGTCGGTGTTGGAACCCGTATAGAGGTGTTCTTTGACGAATCGCAAAGCGCTAAGGGCAAGGCAACATAGGGCGGCAATCAGAGTAGGCGTCTGTTTGCCTAGAAATTACTGGTAAAGACTGCGTTGCGGGCGCATAATTGTGTTCAATTTAACACCTTTATGATACGTCTTAACCTTTGCTCATGAGCGAAAAAGAATACGCGATTCGGCCGAATAAAACTGAGCTTAAACGAGAAATTAAGGTTCTGAACCAGTTAGGTAAAGAGCTGATCGAAATGCCAGCGTCGGCTTTAAAAAAAGTACCTCTAACGGACCAGATGCGTCAAGCGGTCAAGGATGGACAACGATTTCAGCGAGGAGCTTACCAGCGTCAGCTTCGGCGTATAGCCAGCTTAATGGCTTATGAAGATGTCGAAGCCATTCAATCTGAAATCGCAAGGCAGAAGCAGCCGAGCAAACAACAAACTGCCGAGCTTCATCAGCTGGAGCAATGGCGGGATCGCTTGATCTCCGGCGATGACAAGTTGCTTACGAAACTGATAGACCAATTTCCGGTTATTAATAGACAGCATATACGGCAACTGGTTAGAAACGCGGCGCAAGAACAAGCGCACGATAAGCCGCCTAAGTCGGCACGATTATTATTTAAATATTTATCCGAAATTAAGCGTACTACGCCACCTGAGCAAGAGCTAAATAAAACGCCTTTGTCTGACAATAGTCGGGGTAGCTAGTTTGCAAGTTAAGATAGGTATATTCACGCTTAAAATAGTCATTTAGAGTACCGACCCGCGGTTTACTCTAGAGTATTAAGATAAGTACTAACTTCTCAACGTCAACTCACGGTCAATCTCATGTTTGAGCAACTGAAAACCCTCCCTGCTGACCCTATTTTAGGGCTGAATCAAATTTTTCAACAAGATAACAACGCCGACAAGATAAACTTGTCAATCGGTGTTTATCAAACCGCGCAGGGCACCACGCCTATTTTTGCCGCGGTTAAGAAAGCAGAACAACAACTTATTGATCTGCAAACTACTAAGGCATATGCGCCGCAAGCAGGTGACCCTGCATTTGTCGAGCATATTACAAATTTACTGCTCGGCGACGAGCTAGCAAAGACTTTAGGCGATCGCGTTGCTACGGTGATGACACCGGGCGGCTGCGGTGCCTTGAGAATGAACGCCGAGTTATTAATACAATCTAATCCCAATGCCACTGTTTGGGTGAGTGATCCGACTTGGGCAAATCACTATCCCTTGTTGCAAAGTGCCGGCCTCACGCTTAAAACTTATAACTACTATAGCCCTGAGACCCATGGTGTTGATTTTGCCGCTATGGTTGAATCATTAAATGCTATTCCCAAGGGCGACGTAGTGTTATTGCACGGCTGTTGTCACAATCCAACTGGCGCAGATTTAACCAAAGCGCAGTGGGATACCGTTATCGATATCTTGGCTGAACGAGATCTTATGCCGTTTATTGACGTTGCCTATCAAGGTTTTGGTGATAGCTTAGTCGATGATGCCTATGGAATTCGTCTAGCGGTAAGTCGTTTACCGGAAGTGTTAATCGCAAGTTCATGCTCAAAAAACTTCGGTGTTTATCGCGAACGCGTCGGTGCGGCCTTGGTAATTACGACGAGCGAAGCACAAACGGCGGCGGCCAAGTCACACATTTTATCCGCCGCGCGTCGCTGTTATAGCATGCCGCCATCGCACGGAGGCGCTGTCGTTGGGCATTTGCTAAGTAGCGAGTCTTTGACTCAAGAGTGGAAATCCGAGCTTGAGAGCGTGCGAACTCGCATGAATAGCTTGCGGCAAGGGTTGGCAACAGGGTTAAATCAAGCCCAGTCTAAGATCGACTTTAGTTTTGTATCTCAGAGCAAGGGTATGTTTTGCTACTTAGGTATACCGCAGCAAGATGTGCTTACACTCCGTTCTGAGTTCGGAATTTATCTATTAGAGAGCACGCGTATCAATGTCGCTGGCTTGTCTGAACAGAATCTGCCTGTTATCGTTGAGCGAGTAGCTGACGTCATCACGCGTTAGTTAGTTAAAAAATCATCGAAGTAATTTCAACGGGCCGCTCTTCAATGGCGGCCCGACATAAAAAATATAAGAAATAAATAGGAGAACGCTAATGGCCACCCGAGGCGAATTTAGTTCACGTACCGCATTTGTATTGGCGGCTTCAGGGTCGGCCATAGGCTTAGGCAATATTTGGGGTTTCCCAATTAAAGTCGCATCAAATGGTGGTGGCGCATTCGTGTTCACATACATCATTCTCACCTTTATCTTAGCCTACCCAATTTTGATGGCTGAGCTGGTGATAGGTCGTCATGCTAAGGCTGATACGGTTAAATCAATGGTGACCATCAGTGGCCCTAAGTCTCGAGCTCTAGGGGCGCTGACGGGCTATTGGGGAATGCTGACAGCCAGCTTAATTCTGAGCTTTTATGCAATTGTGGCAGGTTGGATGATTTCCCATGCCGGGGGCTCATTAGTGAGTTTGGTTGGCTTGACTGACTCTTGGTTTATTAATGAATCAATGAGTCGAAGTATTATTTTCTGCGCGTTGTTTTTCCTTCTCACTATAGGCATCGTAGCCAGTGGTGTCGCTAGTGGTATTGAGAAGTGGTCGACGCGATTGATGCCAATTCTTATCTTACTCATCATAAGCTTAGTCATTTACATCGCCACATTGCCCGGGGCATCCGAAGGTTGGGCGGTCTACCTGCAACCAGATTTTAGTAAGGTCACTGAACCCAGCTTGGTATTGGACGCATTGAGTCAAGCATTTTTCTCGTTGTCGTTGGGAGTAGGCACTATGATGGTCTACGGCTCGTACATCAATAAATCGGAAAATTTACCGAAACTTGGCGCCACGGTTGCCTGTATGGATATTGGTATTGCAGTGCTCGCCGGAATGCTTGTCATACCAGCAATGTATGTAGCGCAGCATAATGGCGTGGTGATTTACGACGAGGCTGGTAAATTAATTGAAAGTGGCCGACTGATATTTAATGTACTGCCTTCTTTGTTTGAGACTATGGGCGCAGCGGGTAACATCGTATCGCTATTGTTCTTCGTATTAATGAGCATCGCCGCGTTAACGTCCTCCATCTCGATGCTAGAAGTGCCGGTTGCCTATGCTAACGATAGTTTAGGCTTGTCGCGTAAAAAAGCCGCTTGGTATGTTGGTATCGCCATTTTAGCGTTCAGCGTGTTTATCGTTTTTAATATGGCCTGGTTATTCGATGGCGTGGTTAACTTCGCGACGCAGTTTAGCGAGCCATTGATCGGTATCCTATTCTGTTTCTTCGTAGGCTGGGTTTGGAAGCGTGACACCCTATTAGGTGAACTAAAGGAAGGGTGTCCAGAGATGCAAGAGTCATTTTTTTGGAAGGTATGGCCGGCTTACGTGCGTTTTGTTTGCCCTACGGTTGTATTGGCATTGCTGGTCCGGAGCTTTATCTAGATCAAATAAAAAGCTCGAAGTGAAATCACTTCGAGCTTTTTCTTGCTTGTTTACTTGCTACGCCGAGCTATCGTTTACGTCTAAGGCGCGAACACCGTGATAGCTTTCTAGCGTTCGACGACTAACTAGTTTGCGTGAAACACAGGCCTATCTTTGCTAGTGTTATAAATAGTTTTGACCTACCGACTGATTAAATCTATTCAGTTTTCTTGCCAGTTGGCGTAAAGATTTTTCAGTTGTTTCCCAGTCGATACACCCATCGGTTATAGATTGACCATATACCAGTTTAGACTTGTCATCGGTCAATTTCTGGTTGCCTGCCTCTAAGTGACTTTCGAGCATCACACCGATAATGCTTTGATTTCCCTCAAGAATTTGCTGCGCAACATTGTCCAGCACCAGAGGTTGCAATTCAGGGTCTTTGCTTGAGTTGGCATGGCTGCAATCAATCATCACGTTTACCGGCAGCTTCGACGCGCGTAATTCGCGCTCAGTTAGTCGCACGTTAACCGAATCATAGTTCGTCTTACCGCCACCGCCTCGCAATACTATATGTGAGTACTGGTTGCCCGAAGAATTGACGATCGAAACCTTGCCTTCTCCATCTATGCCCAAAAAGCTGTGTCCAGAGCTGGCCGATTGAAGTGCATTGATCGCGACTTCCAAGCCACCGTCGGTACCGTTCTTAAAGCCAATTGGTACCGATAAGCCGCTCGCCATTTCTCTATGCGTTTGTGATTCGGTGGTGCGTGCACCAATTGCTGACCAGCTAATCAAATCTTGCATGTACTGAGGCGAAATTGGGTCAAGTGCTTCGTTGGCAATTGGCAAGCCCAGCTGGTTGATCTTAATCATCAACTCGCGGCCTAGCGACATACCCTTCTCAATCTGAAAACTGCCATCTAAGTATGGATCATTGATTAGGCCTTTCCATCCAACCGTCGTTCTCGGTTTCTCAAAGTAGACACGCATGACAATGAATAAATCTTCTTTTAAATCCTCAGCTAGCTTGGCTAATCGTTCAGCGTATTCAATTGCCGCCTTGGTGTCATGCACTGAGCAGGGACCTACTACCACAATAAGGCGTTTGTCTTTGCGATCGAGGATGTCTCTTAAGGTTTTACGGCTGGCCTCAACATGCTTGGCAACCTGAGCATTGATCGGGAATTTCTGTTTAAATTGCTGTGGCGTCACCAAGCGTTCTAGGCTGGTAATATTTGTGTTTTCGAGGCTCATGCTACTGATTTTTTATATAGGGTTGGTTGGATAGCTTGACTATTTAAACATAGATTACGCCGTGATGGCAGCATCGGCTCTATTTGTAGCGTGATAATTTAAATTGTTGGCAATGAAGATACCAATCGTTGCTTGGTGTGGTTATCATCAGGGCATAAATAAGGCCTTAGAGCAGGCACACCGCCGGTTGTATCACCGTTAAATTTAGGCCATCAAGTGCTGCGAGCAAAACCTAGTTTAAAACTGTTTTTTTAAACTAGGTTTAGATCAGTTTGCAGACTTGCGAGAGCCATATTAAAACAGTAATAGTAGAGAGTAATGGTAGTTAGAAGAACGATAGGCGCTGGTGATATTTCGACAATGACAATTTTGACAAGGACCATAATGCTCAAATGCATGATGAGAGCGGTAGCTTATTGCTGCTTGTTATTGGGCATCTCGCAGGTGTCGTTAGCGGCACCAACTTTGTCAAGGCCAGTCGCTAACTATCCGCTGCAATGCGACGAAGCGTTTTCATGTCCTGAGTCATTACTGCCTCGCGTGAGTTTCTGGATTGAGGTATTTAGCCGCTGGGACACGGGTACGGCCATTTTTCATGACAAAGAAAATCCGCACCGTGTGTACTCAACGTTGCAGAGAAAGGAGGGCTGCCGTAAGAGTCGTAAAGGCGACTCGATCAGTCAAGAGCGAAAGCGCTTGAAACGTAATTTATCTGCTTTGTCACAGAAGCTTAGCAGTGGCAGCGGCCTAACTGAATCTCAGACACGTCTTTATGCATCGTTCGACGGGGCATCGGCTCAAGAGGTTCAAGCCGCCTCGGAGCGGGTTCGCTGCCAGTCTGGTAACAAAGATCGTATGCGAGAGGCGTTGACACACTTTCATATTTATCGTCCGACAATATTAGCGGCTTTAGAATCTAAAAATTTAACCCCTGAGCTGCAATATTTACCATTTGTTGAATCGGCTTTTAACCCTGAGGCTTTATCGCACGTTGGAGCGGCGGGCTTATGGCAAATCATGCCAAGCACCGGCCGTTCTCTTGGCCTAATTGTCGACAACAAGATTGACGAGCGGTACGACCCTAGAGCGGCCACCTACGCGGCGGCAAAATATTTTCGTAACAGCGTCGATACTTTAAGCGAAGCGGCCTTTGAAAATGGCGGTACGGTCAATGCAAAAGATCTAAATCCGTTTGTCATAACTTCTTATAACTATGGCGTGCGTGGTATGCAGCGTGCGATCAAGCAGGTAGGTTTGGACTATGAGCGGTTACTGCTCGAATATAAGTCACCGAGCTTCCAAACCGCGGTGAAGAATTTTTACGCCAGCTTTTTGGCGGCACGTCACGTGGCCAAAAATTCGGATAAATTTTTCGGTGTCGTTGCCCCCGATGATACTCGGCGGTTTGCCTCGTTTAATACGCTGGTGCTCGCGCGCTCAACATCGGCAAAACGTATTGGTCATGAGCTAGGCATTAATATCGACGAGCTAAAGACCCTCAATCCTGCATTGAAACGTATTATCTGGCAACACAAAGCGTTGATTCCCAAAGGCTATAGCCTGAAACTACCTTATAGGGAGCAGGGCTGGGCGGCCTCTGTGGCACAGATGGGTCAGCTGCCGAAAGAGACAGAGAAGCCAGGCTTTGTTTGGCACAAGGTCAGGCGGGGTCAGACGGCGTGCGGCATAGCTGAGAAGTATAAAGCCCCGTGCACGTCATTGCGCAAGCTAAATAAACTGAATCGCAGTGCGATGATTTATGTTGGTCAACGACTCAAAGTGCCGACTAAGTCTGGTGGCATAAGTGTCGCCTCAACTAAGTCCAGTTTAAGTAATACGTCTAATCGCACAAGTACCTCAGGCCTCACAGCTACCACGGGTGTTTCTAACTCGGCAGAAGGTATCGGCAAAAGCAGTTCAAGTCTGCAGCGTTATAAGGTCCAGAGTGGTGACACATCATGCTCTATCGCTGAACGGTCAGGCATGCGATGTGGTGAGTTTTTGGCTATTAATGGATTGCGCCGCAGCAGTGTTATTCAGATCGGCCAATTTGTTAAAGTGTCATCAAAGAACAGTTGGCATGTGGTTCGGTCTGGTCAGACCGCCTGCGGTATTGCCGAAAGCTATCGAGTTCAATGTAGTTTGCTACTCGACGCGAATCGCTTAACACGACGCTCAAGCATCCGAATTGGCCAACGTTTGAGAATCCCATCACAACGTTATTAACATCCGTCACTAAGCAATTATTTACGCCTGCATTGTGGTGAAGTGATCGCGCACAGCAATCGAGAGGATCTTAGCGAACGAGTTAGCGAACAGTCTGTCGAATTGCGGCTATGAATGTCGGGTAATCGTCAATCGGGGTAGGATTTTCGAAGATACGTTGTTAGACTGCCGACCAAAATAATAGGCACAGCGAAGGTTGTCGCTTGTTCTCGTCCAACACACGAGGCAGTGGTGTGGTTTTATCGAAATGTGAAATCTCATCCTAGAGCGTCAGACAGCGTACAAATGAGTGCCAAGACAATTGAGCGATAGCCACTTTCCACGAAAGAGTGAGCCTTGTTCATAAATGTAACCCAATAAAGCGTTGATTATGACCACGAAAAATCAAGAATTGGCGGCATGGGTGTCAGACGTTGCTAAGCGCACACAACCGCAAAAAGTTGTGTGGTGTGATGGCAGCGAAAAAGAGTACCAACAGATCATAGATCTAATGTTGGACGACGGCTCACTGTCGTCGTTAAACTCTGACACGCACCCAGATTGCTACTTACATCTCTCCGACCCGCAAGATGTTGCGCGAGTTGAACACTTAACATTTATCTGCTCTGATGACCAAGCAACGGTCGGCGACAACAACAACTGGATGCCAGTCGCTGACGCCAAAGAGAAAATGAATGACCTCTATCAAGGCTGCATGCAGGGACGCACTATGTACGTGATCCCGTATTGTATGGGGCCAATTGACTCTCCGTATTCACGCTGTGGCGTTGAAATCACTGACAGTCCATACGTGGTAATCAATATGAAATTGATGACACGCATGGGTACCAAGGCTTTGTCGCGAATTGAGGCTGAAGGCTCATTTGTTAAAGGTCTGCACTCGATCGGTGAACTAGACCCTGAGCGCCGCTTCATCATGCACTTTCCTGAAGAGCTCAGCATCATGAGTTATGGCTCAGGCTACGGCGGTAACGCCTTATTAGGCAAGAAATGCCATGCCTTGCGTATTGCCAGCTGGCAGGCGCGTAAAGAAGGTTGGTTAGCCGAACATATGCTAATTTTGGGATTGGAAAGTCCAGAAGGTGAGACGCATTATATTGCTGCCGCTTTCCCATCGGCCTGCGGTAAGACAAACTTGGCCATGTTGATTCCTCCAGAGAAGTTTAAAGACTGGAAGGTTTGGACTCTCGGCGACGATATTGCTTGGCTGCATATGGATACCACGGGGCAAATGCGCGCGATTAACCCTGAGGCGGGTTATTTTGGTGTTGTTCCTGGTACCAACGCCAAGACCAATCAAAACGCCTACGACATGATTCAGCAGAATACTATCTTTACTAATGTTGGCACCACTGCCGATAACCAGCCTTGGTGGGAAGATAAAAAAGTAGGCCAGCCTGAAACAGACTGGAAGGGCGATGACTTCGCGGCTAATCCAGGTCCAGCGGCTCACCCCAATTCGCGTTTTACTGTTTCGGCAACTGAAAATAAAGCCTACTCGAGCTTGGCCGAAGCGGCTGAGGGCGTACCGATTTCTGCGATCGTGTTTGGTGGTCGCCGCCGTGAGCTTGCGCCACTGGTGTATCAAGCTAAGTCATGGGAGCATGGCGTCATGGTCGGTGCAGGCGTGGCCTCTGAGACCACGGCTGCGGCTACTGGGGAGGTAGGCATCGTTCGTCGTGACCCAATGGCAATGAAGCCGTTTTGTGGTTATAACTTCGCCGACTATTGGGCTCATTGGCTTAGTTTTGCCGAACGCACAGATACGTTACCGAAAATTTTCCATGTAAATTGGTTTCGCCAAGATGAAGATGGCAAATTTTTATGGCCGGGTTTTGGCGACAATTTACGCGTTTTGCAATGGATTATTAAGCGCTGTAAAGGCGAGATCGGAGCTAAGGAATCAGCGATAGGTTATTTGCCTTGTGATGATGACATTGATACCGCTGATTTGAATATAGATCCAGCCGTGTGGCAGTCATTGATAACAATCGACGATCAACAATGGCGTCAAGAAATGGACGAATTTGGCGAGTATCTAGAGAGTTATGGTGATCGTTTGCCTGACAAGTTACGTCAGCAACACCAACTAGTCAGGGCGGCGCTAGGCTAAGCCGTTAAGCTAAGCCGCTCTAAAGTAAGAAAAAAAGGCGATCATCCGAATAGATGGTCGCCTTTTTAATTGCGTATAGCTAGATGAGCTATACAAAACTTAATTTTTACTTATTTTTGAACGCTTTTACCGCTGAATTAAATTCGTTAGCAACTCGGTTCAGTTCGTCAAACGCAGCATTATCTGCAGCCGAAATGACCGCTTTTTGCTCTTCCAAATCGGCCGCTTCTGGGTTAATGGCTTGCTCTTTTGCGGTCAGACAATCTCGGTAATCAAAAAACTTTTGTTCAAATGCCTTATACCCACGCTGGGCCGCTACAAGCTCGTCTTCACTCGCTACATTGCCATCAGGAATTATCGGTGCTGCAGGAGCATTGCATTGGGCGAGTACGTTGCTGGATAAACCAAGTGCCAAAGTACAGGCAATTAAAGTTTTTGAAAATAGGGTCATAATGCCTCCGTGGGCGGGTAATTTTTGTTTGCTAAAGTAAGACTTCAGTCTTCAATTTTAGCGAGCCGGTGGTATTTGTCAAACTGAGTTAGTTAGAGGTAAATTCCGGCCAGCTATTAATGGTTTTGATAAAAAAAGCCCACACTTAGTGCAGGCTTTATTCTATCAAATAGCTCAGAGCTGTTACTTAACAGATGATCAGGCTTTTAGATAGCAGACGCTCAGGGCTATTATTAAATAGCAGCTTAGGGCTGCTATTTAAAAGGAGCTCAGGGCTGTTATTTGAATATTTTGCTTTCAGGAGCGGATAGACCTCCGTCCTGAGATGAGAACCAAGCTGCAAGTGCTTTGATTTCACCTATGCTCAGGTTTGCTGCCTGGCCTGACATAATTATGTTTTGGCGATCGCTAGAGCGATAGTCTTTTAGTGACTGAATTAGGTAGCTCTCATATTGACCAGCGAGCTTAGGAAACGCGCTCTGTGCGCCATCGCCTGTCTTACCATGACATGCCGCGCATGAGGCAGCTGCCTTTTCGCCCCTTCTCAATTCAGCTTCGCTGACTAGGCTAGGTCGTGAATTACCTTCCATTTGCGAGAAAAATGCGGCTATGTCGGCCATACCTTCATCGCTGAGGTTAGATGCCTGCGCTTGCATTGTTTTATGGCTACGTGTTTTATCCTTATATGCTTTTAATGAGCTAATGATGTATTCGGCATGCTGCCCACCAATCATAGGAATCTCGTAGACCGGCCCAGGGTTACGTAAACCCGGTGCGCCGTGACAACCTAAGCAGGTTTGCGCTAATTTCTCTCCGTTAGCGGCGTCAGCTGCATTAGCAACTTGAGCGCTTGAAAACGAAGTCACGAGCGCGATGGTGGCGCAGGCGGCGATGGTGTTACGGATATTCTTCAACATAGATTCAACACGCTAGATTGTGGTAAAAGTGAACAGCCTAATTGGCTCTGTACTTTCTAATGTCTATTACATACCTGACTGTATCTAACGGGTATCTACAAGGTGTGGATATAATAAGCATTGTGGGCCTTAGAAATTCTATGCGGACTTTAAGGAAGGTTGCCTACAAACTCAAGTCATTTTGCCAATATTTTGTATTTTCTTGTGAAATATCGGCTTAGAGGGGCGATACAAATCTCAGGAGTGCGGTTGACTGAAAACTTGGATACAATACTAGCTTGAATAAACCTTCACCACAGTGACTGTGGTGGATACTAAGCCGCACTTTATGCAACCATTAGCTTTAGACGCCACAGGGCCCGAGTTAGGTGGCGATTGTTACGCCGCCGTCGATTTGGGCTCAAACAGCTTTCACTTAGTCATTTCTCGCTATAATCATGGCGAGTTCACCGTCATCGACCGTCAGCGCGAAGTTGTGCGTCTGGCTGCCGGTCTTGACGAAAAAAACTATCTCTCAGAAGAAGTTGCAGAGCGTGCCTTACGTTGTTTGAAAGAGTTTGGTCAGCTGTTAGCCAGCTTACCGCCTGAGAACATCCGCGCGGTCGGCACAAATGCACTGCGGCGTTTACATGGCAAGAATAAGTTTTTAGAGCGAGCCGAGTTCGCCTTGGGCCACAGTATCGAAATCATAGCTGGTCGAGAGGAGGCACGTTTAATCTATCTGGGTGTGTCGAAGTGGTCATCCAGTCCAGATGAGTCACGCTTGGTGATCGATATCGGTGGTGGTAGTACCGAAATAATCGCCGGTAAGGGCGATACCGCGCATTGCCGAGAAAGCCTTGAAGTAGGTTGTGTTGTATTAAGCAAAGAATTTTTCGAAGATGGTGAGTTAACAAAAAAACGTTTCGATAAAGCAAGGTTAGCCGCCGAGCTAGCGATCCAGCCGGTGGTCAGCCAATTTCGAGTGCAGGGCTGGAATCAAGTAATCGGCTGCTCTGGCACCATGAAATCGATGGCGCTAGCCATGGCCGCCAGCGGCTGGGCGACGGATACGATACGCAAAGATGGCTTACACCACCTATTGGAACTAGCTATATCCGCTAAGCACTTAGACAACTTGGTGGTTCCCGGAGTCAGCCGTGACCGACTGCCAGTGTTCGCCGGTGGTTTATCAATTTTGATCGCCTTGTTCGACCTGTTTGATATTCAGGAAATGTCGGTCTCAGATATTGCCTTGCGAGAAGGTGTTCTTTACGACCTAGTTGGCCGTTCATCGGCCGAAGATATACGTGGTGTTACGGTATCAGCGATGCTAAGCCGCTGGGACGTTGACGCTCTTCATGGCGAGAAAGTGGCCGATACAGCAGCGATGCTATATCAACAGGTTGTCGGCTCATGGGATATTCGAGATAGTCTGTTTCAATGCAGCTTGCAATGGTCGGCCCAATTACATGAAGTCGGCTTGCAGATCAGCCATGATGGCTACCACCAACACGGCGCATACGTTCTCGCCAACGCCGATATGGCTGGCTTTGCCAAGCGTGACCAGCTTTTACTAGCCGCGTTAATCTCTGGTCATAGACGTAAATTCCCACTAAGCACCTTTGAATCACTACCATCAACCCTGGTGACTCCAGCAAAGAGAATCGCAGTATTGTTACGCATCTCAGTATTGCTGCACCGTGGACGAGGCTCAAGCGTAGATACACAAGTTCAAGCCGAAGTAGATGGCCAATGTTTAAATCTAACATTTGATGACGGCTGGCTAGCGTCGCACCCTCTAACTAAGGCTGATCTCAAGCAAGAAAGCTCTTGGTTGAAATCTATCGGGATCAAGCTTAGCTTTGCGTGAAGTGTGAAGGCTTGGATTCAGTTTGGTGTTATAAGAATCTGGGTTAAGCGACGTCTGATATCTGATCTTTACTTTTCAAAAAGGCGGAATCATACTCGAAGCAGACGTTTTAAAAAATCAAGGGGCTCAATCCCTCGGTCTAATTGGACGGTATTAAGATCTCGTTCAATAGCAGTCATGTGCGTGTATTAGAAAATAAATTGAGATAGGGGCGGATTATGAATAAGTTGAACGCACGCAAGGCCTGTCTTAACTGCAGCACTGTTTTAGAAGGCGACTACTGCTATAAATGCAGTCAAGCATCCGCAACTGGGCGTATGTCGTTCAGCCGCCTGTTTGCCAAGGATATTTTTGCAAGCGTCTTCAATTTGAATCGCGGCTTTTTTAAGTCTTGTATTGACCTAATTGTTCGGCCCGGGACATTGGTCAAAAACTATCTTTCTGGCCAGCGGAAATCCTATTTTCATTTTGCAGGTTTGTTGTTTATTTTACTTGCGATAGATGCATTGCTTTTGAGCGTAGCAACCAATTCTGAACTTACTCTCTTAGCGAGTAGAGTGCCAAGTGAGCTCGAAAAAAGTAATTTTATTAGCTTAAAAGGGCTGGAGCGAATGTATGATTTTTATAAATTCACACTTGCATTTATCACTCCATTGTTGGCCTTGGTTCCATATTTTTTACTTCGAAAACTTAGATATTTTTACGCTGAACACATAGTTATTGCCTGGTTCTATTTGGCCTTAACCTCTTTAGTATCAATTTCTTCAAGACTCGTAGGAATTCTGCCATTGAGTATCGAGTTATATCAGGGAATTCTGCTAGCTTTTGGAGTAGTGATTTTGGCTCTCAGCGTACGCTTCTACTGGCAAGTCTCAGTCTGTGCGGAATACACAGGTTGGTCACGTACTTTACGTGTGATTATTTCAAGTCTAATTAGTATGTTGATTTACTCTGCAGCACCAGCGTATCTAACATCGGCTTTTTCTAATTAGTCGTGAAATTTTGTGTGGCAGTCTCTTACCCATACCCGGTAAGGGCAAACTACCGTCATTTTGACCGAGCAAAGCGAGTGGAAGAATCTTTAATTCCGATTACTCTCTAGTACCCAAAGGGGCTTCTAGTGCCCTCAAGGTGCACCTAGACCTTTCAATTTCGCTCAAGGTGACCGCTACACATAAAAGTGTCTCACCAACCAATCATCTAATATTCATCACAATACTTAGTCAACAAAATTTGCTGAGCATTAACCGGCTCAGCACCTTCGTCACTCGGCAATGCCGGCACATATTGCCCATCGGCTTGCATCAGCCAAGTATTGCTGTCGTCCTTTAGGTAGGTCCTTAGGTTTTCGAGAATGCTCTGCTTTATAGTGTCATCGAGTATCGGTGTGCACTGCTCAATTCGGTTTCTCAAGTTACGCGGCATTAGGTCAGCGCTGGATAAAAATATTTCGCTCATCGCGTCGCTGTTTTCAAAGTAAAACACGCGCGCATGTTCAAGAAAGCGACCGACCACCGACCTGACACGAATGTTGCTGGAGAGGCCTTCAATTCCTGGTCGTAAACAACATATTCCGCGCACAATCAAATCAATTTTTACGCCGGCAGTTGATGCCGCGTAGAGTGCATTTATGATTGCGGGGCTGGATAAGCCGTTGACCTTGGCTAGAATGTAGGCCGGTTTTCCTAAGGCGGCGTTATCGGCCTCACGCTGCGCTTTCTCAATGAACATGTCGCTGATGCCAAAAGGCGACTGAAACAGGCGTTTAAGCGCTGGGTTTGGGCCCTGGGTGGTTAATTGCATGAATATCTCATGCACGTCTTGGGTAATTTCTTTATTGCTGGTAAACAATCCGTAGTCAGTGTAAACGCGGGTATTTGCCTGATGATAGTTACCAGTTCCCAAATGCACATACCGTCGCAGCCGACTGCCTTCACGACGCACAATCATCAACATCTTGGCGTGTGTTTTTTTGCCAACCATGCCGTAAACCACATGCGCACCAGCGGTTTGCAGTTTCTGCGCAGTCGATAAGTTATTTTGTTCATCGAATCTAGCCATCAGTTCGATGATCACCGTGACCTCTTTGCCCGCGCGAGCAGCGCTGGCGAGGTGTTCTACCATCACCGAATTTGAGCCCGTGCGGTATAGGGTTTGCTTTATCACTAAAACGCCAGGGTCAACAGCAGCCTGGCGCAATAGGTCTACAACCGGAGCGAATGACTGAAACGGGTGGTGCAGTAATACGTCACCGTTAGTGATTACGTCGAATAAATTATTTTGCAGCCCAACGTTATCGGGAGTAGACGGGTTAAATACCGGGTACTTGATCTGCGGTCGATTGACCATATCAGGCAAACCAATCAATCGGTTTAAGTTGACCGGTCCGTTAACATGGTAAATATAGCTGTCATCCATCTGGAAGCGGTTTTTTAGAAATTCGAGTATCCGCTTAGGACAATCTTCAGAGACCTCTAAGCGAATAGCCTCGCCATAGAGCCTTGATGGTAGCTCACCTTCGAGCGTGCGCGCGAGATCTTCAACTTCTTCTAAGTCAACATACAGATCGCTGTTGCGGGTGATTCGAAACTGATAGCAGCCCAAAACTCTGACATTCGAAAATAGCCGCTTGATATTGGCATGAATGATCGATGATAAAAAAACATACTCATATTCGGACTCACACAATTCATCCGGTAAGCGGATGAACCGAGGAAGCGCTCTAGGGGCGGGCACCACGGCAATATTATGTTTGTCGTCACGATCAGGATCATGTAAGTCGACCACGATGCTTAAGCCCTTGTTTATCGTTAGCGGGAACGGGTGGGCTGGGTCGAGTCGTATAGGGGTCAGAATCGGTAATACTTCACGCTTGAAATAGCTCTTAAGCCATTTTGATTGATCTTCGTTCCACTCTTCACGTTTTAAAAACCGGATGCCGTAATCAACTAATCCGGGCAATACTTCATCGTTTAGCGCCTCATATTGCAGTTTTACCATTGCATGGGCACGAGCACTGATTTCCTCAAGCGCGAGTTGTGGCGATAAGCCGTCGAAGCTTTCGCCAGATACCACGCTATCTGCTTTTGCTTTTAACCCAGACACTCGAATCTCAAAAAATTCATCCATATTAGAGCTAAAAATGCACAGAAACTTCAAGCGCTCTAATAGCGGGGTTGATGGGTTGAGAGCCATGTTTAATACTCGCTGATTGAATGCCAATAGGCTTAATTCCGCGTGTAAAAATAACGATTGATGTTGATCGCTCATTTGTTTATGGCCTGCTTTAAGGTAAGTTGGAGTAGAGTCGCTCGAGGTTAAATGAATAACTTAAGGCTTGATGAATAATCAACTCTTTGTGGTTTTGTTTTGCTTATACGCTAATGATAACCGACTATTATGGTTTTTGAATGTTAGCGTTTTGTGACATCAGCAATATTGGTCAAATTTTCGAGGCCTCTGCCAGCAAATATGCCATGCAGCGCAGTTTTAGTAAGGCTTTAGATTGCTCTCGTGCTATATTTCGACTCTTAATTCACCTCGCTAATAAATAACGCCGCTTATTCGAGTTTTTTGAGCTCCTGATAGCAGGATTGTTAGCCAAGGGCTGAATTAAGTTAACTACGGCGTGATTTTACGTCGACCATAAAGCGCGACAGTGCGCAAACAA
>JAFMHC010000257.1 GCA_017854775.1 Gammaproteobacteria bacterium
TGATGACAACGTTTTTTTCAATAAGCAATTCACCCTCACCACCCAAGACAATGGTGCCTGGGTTGGCAACTGTAATGGTGTCATTAGTACCAAAGGCCTCGCTAGATGAGTTTACGCAACTATTGCTAACGGCCCCAAGATTGACGGATCGTATCGCATCACGCAGCCGGCACGTACCACTATTGTCGGTGTTCGAAGTTACAATAATTGAGGCCGCTTGCGAGACACCCGTGGCTAAGCACAGGCTCGCTCCCACCATAGTGGTGCGAACAGCCAACGCCAGCGGTGACAATGACAGATTGGAACTCGCCGAACGAAGGGCAGAGCTTTGCACACAATCAGATGCAAAAGAGGCTTCGGTGAAAGCGCGACGCGATAGATCAAACATTTTAAATACCTTAACGTTAGGAAGTTGATGCCAAAAATATAAGCAAACAAGGGCTATTTAATACTTAGTGCATCAAAATTCAAAAATGGTTCAATCAAAGTAAATTTATTTGATCTTAGCCCTAGTCCTTGAGCAGAGGTCAGAGGGTACGTCTTGGATTTTTAATAATCCGACTCACCATTGAATAAGCTAGGACTAAAAAGTCATATTGCGTCATCGCATTAGACGTGCCCCTATGATGGCTTCCCCTAATGCCGTAGTGTCGCTAAACTGAACAGTATTGAGTACGACACGACTACACTGACTTGCAATGACTAAAGAATTATTTTTTCCAACACCGGTTTACTATTTTGATGTGGCCGATTCAGCGGCGTTAAACCTGTTTTTAAAAAATCGAATTTACAGTTGGCGTGACCTTGATCAGTCGGGTATCGAACGCTCTAACGTTAAGAAGGTGGGCTCTTGGCACAGTGCCACTGACATGGCTAAGCGGCCGGAGTATCAGACTTTTGTAAGCGTGTTGCAGCAACATCTTGATGAGGTGTATGAAGACCAACTTTACGCGAATGGTTCGCAGCCCATGTGTTTAAATATGTGGGCTAACATCAACCCACGCAATGGTTACAACCGTAGCCACACGCACCCAGGGTCATTGTGGAGTGGCGTTTACTATGTGCAAGCACCATTGGAGAGTGGGCAAATAATTTTCAAAGACCCGCGTGTTCAAGCCAGTGTGTCGGTCGCGGCTTTTGAAGATAAATCTAAGCACGGACCTGAACAATGGTCTGATGTGTTTTATGAGGCCCGCGAGGGTCGCCTAATTCTATTCCCGTCATGGCTGCAACACGAGGTCGAGCCAAACTTATCACCGTTAGACAGCCCCGACAGCGACCGAATCAGCATTAGCTTTAATTTCGGCCAAGCGTTGCCAGAGTAGCTTGCAACGCTTGGCTAAAGAAAGCGTTAGGCGTTGAGGTTTTTAGCAAAGAAGGTAACCACTAACTGTGCGGGTGGGCCGGGCTCAGCCGCTCGATCTGCGGCCGAAGTCTCTGCGGATTCGCCACCTAAACCTCCTTGCCCACCAGCGCCGCCCGGGCCAACATCGTCATTGAAACCAGCGAGTGGTTGAAAGGTATCAGTGTCAATAAAATTAGCACCGCCTGCTCCTCCACCACCGCCGCCGCCAGCAGCACCTGCGCCACCGCCGCCGCCAGAATCATTATTGTTAGAAGACCCTCCGTTACCACCGAGAGACCCTGAGCCAGTCGCTCCATCGAGAGATCCGCCTCCTCCATTGCCGCCCTGCCCGCCAAAGGAATCTGTGGTCGCGACCGATGTTCCGTTAACAATTCGACGATTACCACCTATGCCACCACTGGATGAGGCCTCTTCAGCATTTGTACCATCTTCACCGGCACGACGATTGGCTGCTCCACGCGCGCCGGCGCTGCCACCTCTGCCACCACCAAATACTTGGCCACCAAAAACTCTGCCACCGCCACCACCACCGCCAGCAACAATCATCGGGTCGCCTTCTTGAAACATTCCAGCTAAACCACCGCCACCAGCTCCGGCAATGGCGTCTTCGTTACCACCACCAGTGCCACCGCCAAATTGGCCAGGGTCACCTCCAGCATTGCCAACAGATGCGCCACCGCCAGTGCCTACTTGGGCAACTAACCGCTCACCACCAAATTGCTCAATATCATAGGTAGCAGTTGCGCGACCACCAGCGCCACCATTCACACCCGCCGTAAATAGCGAATTTTCAAAGGCGGCGGTTGACGCATAACCTCCACCACCGGCACCGCTCGCCTCGACCTGCATAAACTTGGCGCCTGCAGGTATGTCGATATCTTGATTGCTTTCAAATTGCTCTGGCGAATTGAACGTTGAGGTACTTGGATCAAACGCAGCCTCGTCTTCTAACAGTAATGAAATAATTGATGGTAAGGCACCTTCGCTACTGGCGGCACTGGCGAGTGACCGCACCCGTGCCGCTGATCACCACCTGCTTTAAAAATTTGCGGCGTTGGTCGCTTGTTTCGCTGGTGTTTTCACTGTTGAGTATGGGTGTTTTTGAATTGTCTTTTTTCATGTAGTTGCCTTGTCTAAGTCTATTGGTGTTGGCTTGTCTGCACTGGCAAACAACTGTGCAAACGGGATATGGCTGCGGTCCATGGTGTGTACTTGCGGTATTGAGAAGAACGGAATGCTGATTGAAATTCGCGAGCCAGCCACGCTTACCACGCGATGAAAAGTCCCAGGAGGCATGTAAAGTAAGTCACCTTGGCTAAGGGTGAATTCAGATTCCAATTCGAGATACTCATCTTGCTGTTCGTCAGTCAGCGCTCTTAGCGTTTCCGGAATCTCCTTTTTTGCGGAGAAGATTTGCCAGTTGGCGTCGCCGTGCGCTTGAAGAAGAATTTTGTGTTGCGGCAAGTCTCGATGGGCGTTGTAAGAGTTGCCACTGGCGCTGGTCGATACATACAGGTGTACGTCTGCGCAGACATGATCACTGACGAAAAACGCCTCTAATTCAGTACAAAGACGAGCAATGCCGGAGGTAATCTGCGAGGAGTTAGGCATCATAAAACTATTACCCGATTGCACCGCTTTGGTGAATTCCGATTTACACAAAGCGGCCGGGGTCCAACCGCATTGTGAGTTTAATTCGGCGACCCGTGAGCCGCTTTTTATGACCTGCGCAAAGGCGTTAGCGTTGCAACCATCGTTTAGTCGACGCTCTATATCCAGTGGGCTCACCAAGCCTTCAAACTTGTTGCGATCGCCTTCAAGCACTAGGCATCGGCCCTGCTCGTAGTGTGTTCGCAGCTCGCTGAGAGGCATTGGGTGTAGTGCGGCTTCAAGTAGTTTCATATATTGTGGTTCTATTTCTATTAATCGCTCATTGATCGCACATTGATCGCACATTGATCGCACATAGAAGCCTGTTTGGTTTTGGTTCGAACTTAACCTAAGTCTTACGAATAGATCTTGTATTAGTTTTAGTGCTGGCTGCGTTGAATTTGGTTCAATCGTTTTTGAAAAAACTTCACTATAGGCTTTGATAAACAAGAAAAGGGCGGTGATGAGTATTACTTATTCACATGTGCCACCGCCCCGGTTGTTTCAGAAACCGCGTGGGCTATTTAGCGAAGCCGCTTGTCTGGCGGCGAGCTGCTCTTTACGCTGTCGGGGGCTGAAACGCGGCTCATTTGGAAGACAATTGCGAAGATCGTCAAAATCAACAATCTTGGCGGACGGCGGCGCCAGAGTCACATCATAGTCCGAGGGCACGCTTTGCCAACGCATAAAAACAAATGAGGTTGACGCACCTGCGGGGTCTAACCAATTAGCAACCCCTGGGTCTTCAACGCTGATCACGAACCGATACTTGCCTTCACTATCGGGCTGAGCTTGCGCCATGTTTAGGCTGATTTGACGCCGACAAAAGTCGAGCGCATTAAACCAAAGATCACCTACCTGTATTGACTGGTAATGGGCTGTTGATTTTTCCACCGTGATGATAATTGCTTTGTCTGGGTTAATCGGGAACTGGCCCGCAGAATTCCATTGGCCTGGCAGACCGTCTTTGGTTTCCCTAGGTTTGCTTAGTTCGTCGATAACGAGGTTTGGCCTGAGCTGTTCGACAAACTTGACCCAGCCGCGCACAGACCCAAGTAAGTAGTCCGATGTTAACTGGTATTGGTGGTTTATCAATTCTGGGCTGGTCACTGGGTTGGGTTGGCCGCGTGTGTCTTCGCGCTCAATGTACCAAGTGCCGCTGGTTTCATTGTCCCAGTCCATAAAGCTTTCTCGAATTAGAATACTGTTTGCTTTGAGTACTTTATCTACCCCATTAATTTCTCTCACTTCGGTATTCTTAAGCCAGTTATCGCCCTCTTCGGTGTCACTAATTATGATCTCGAAGTGACCGTCGTCATCCACTTCTAACTCAGCAAGAGCCATTTGATCGATTGTTACTGGGCTGGTTAGGTTTACGTCAAAGCCTGGTTCACCGGTGCCAACTTGAATCTGTAGGTCAGCACTGGTGCCACGTTTGCCACGAATGACATATTTACCTGGGGTTGAAATCGTTGCGATGTGATAGCGGTTGTCTGGGTTGTAAAGCCCATACTGATTGTATTGGTCAAGGGTTCGAAACTCTGGATGGTTAGCGTCGTGTAAGGCAAAGCCTTTATCGAGAGCGGCGACCAGTTGATTCTTAAGTTGTAGTTCAGCGGCGGCTTTCTCTTGCACTGGGTCTGAGCTGTCGAGCACCCAATGTGCTTCGGCCATGATATCGCGCGCCTTATCAATTGCGCGTGCTAACTGCATAGAGCCTTGCAGAAGTTGTTGATCGTTGGCAGCATCAGTCATAGCAATACCTCAACGATATAAGGAATATGTTGTTTGAAATTGTAGGCTTTCATGGGTAAGTTTTTTCCAGATTTACATTCAATACGGCTTCGCCGTTTGACTGTATGTTGTTGATTACTAGGAGCTAAAAACGTGTTTGTTTAGCGCCATGTTTCATCGGCTAGATAGGACCAGCCTTATTAGATAAGTGTCAACAACTTGCGATTTGGTTCAAATTTCAGCGTATTTGTACACTCAGCGCTAAATCCTTAGCACCGTTGGCATCACTAGTTTATCGACAGGCGTGTAGTTAAAGGCGATTTAACGACAAAGGCAGTTATGAAAAGAGCCTATTTCATCCGTGTTGGGTACGTTTCAGCGGGGCGATGTCATGCAGTGGGAGTGCGTTTTCGTTCTTTGCCAGTCGGGTCAGAGCATCTAGAGTGCATCAATTAAGTAGGCCGCTATTTGCTCATTGGATGCAAAGATAACGCCTTCATGATTCATAAAAGTTGAATCCGAGCGATTAAGTGCTAAGGGATGCCCATATATATTGCTAGCCCAAGCTCCGGCTTCATGAGCAATACAAGCGGTGGCGGCGTAATCCCAAATACTGCCGCCGCCGTCTTCCACTTTTGGAAGTTTCAGGTAACAAGCTTGGCTTGACTCGAATACGTGGCAGGCGTTTTTCACGGCCCCGCTGCCATAAATAAATGTTACGCCATCTAGGCATAAGGTGTGTGCGCACGTTTCTAAGGCGCTAACGCTCGACTGGTACTTCTTATGTGTTTTAAAGCTCGCATCGGCATAGACCGTTAACGAATTTGCAGTGTCTTTGATCTGACTGAATGGAGTCAAATCTCGATAGCTGCCCTGCCCCTTTATCGCATGCAACAAAGTTTGGCGAGCGGGGTCGTATACAACTCCGATTACTGATTTTCCTGATCGCTTAACCAATGCGATGGATACCGCATAACCTGGACGGCCCTGGGTGAAGGGTAAAGTGCCGTCAAGTGGATCAACACACCAAAAATACTGTTTTTCAAAACGCTCATTCGCATTGCCCCACTTGTTTTCAGACGAGGTGTTTTCAGACGAGCTACTCGTCGATGACTCCTCACCAACGAACCCTATGTTTAGCGGCTCTGAGATTTTTTGTAAACGCTTGCGAATAATCTCTTCACTAGCAATATCTACCGCGGTAACAAGCTGCGATGCCTCACTGCTTCCGGCGTCTTTAAAGATTGGTTGTAAATCATGACGGTCAAATTTTTCTATCCAATGACCGGCCTCTTGTGCGGCTTGAATGGCCGCGCTGCATAAGGTTTGCAGTTGTGACCTCGACAAATTTTGGCTCATGGCTTTTGAAAGTGTTGGGCTCATGGCTGTATATTTTTAATAACGCTTTTCGTGAGTCTTTCACTGTAGCTATTAATTTTCCAATGTCCT
>JAFMHC010000258.1 GCA_017854775.1 Gammaproteobacteria bacterium
GTAAATCTAACAGCTTATTAGTATGCATGCGCGTTTTCCAGCTAGATTCGTTTTAACGAATCGGCCGTAACCTTCTATATTATCTATTCTTTTTATCATCTAGGTTCTTTTCTATGGTGTCAAAGTGAGCATGCTCACTTTGTAGAATAGCAGCGTGGTTAGCTATTCTCAAAAAAATCATAAGCCATTGCTTTATATATAGAAGAATAATTTCTTAGTTGCTAAACGCGCAGCACCCAGTAGGGTAAAGTGATTGGTTTCGTCGACTTTTAAATACATACTGCATATGCATACAGTTATTGCGGAATCCAATAATGAGTAGAAAAAGTCCTTTTATCGAGTCAATCCGTAGAGCGATGCGCTTACGTGGATATAGTATTCGCACCGAAAAAAGCTACTACTATAATGACTACTAGGATATAAAAAATACTTGTAAACCTTTACTCTAATCTAAGAATCTAATCACTTAAAAGAATAAAGGAGAGTTAGGATGACTCAAACCAGAGAAGCTATAGTCTCAGTTGCCGATAGATCCATTTAGCTGCCCCCCAAGGGCTTTAACTATTCATACACGCACTACAAGCTTATTTGCTACTGAATAAAAAACTATTTATTGATGATAGTAAAATGTATATCGATTAAATATCATGGCTTACACAATATGGAAAAATATTAGCGTAAACTCTGCTTTTAATTTTTCAAGTACCTGACCCACAAATGAACTGGCCAAAACGAATCATCTGCATGACCGAAGAAACGGTCGAGACACTTTACCTTCTCGGCGAGCAAGATCGTATTGTTGGTATTTCAGGGTTCACCGTCAGACCGCCCGAAGCCCGTAAGGAAAAGCCGAAAGTGTCGGCTTTCACCAGCGCAAAGATACCCAAGATTTTAGACCTAAAGCCAGACTTAGTACTTGGCTTCTCCGACCTTCAGGCTGACATCGCCGCTGAGCTAATTAAACATGGCATCGAAGTCTACGTCTTTAACCATCGAACCGTGAACGGCATTCTGCGCATGATTCGCACTCTTGGCCGATTAGTTGACGCTGCAGATAAAGCGGACGCCTTGGCTCTGTCTTACGAAGCTAAGATCAAGCGTATCGAAGATCAAACTAGTCAGTGGGAAGTTAAGCCGAAGGTTTACTTCGAAGAGTGGTATGAGCCGATCATTAGTGGCATCGGCTGGGTCAGCGAACTAATCGAAATCGCTGGGGGAGTAGATTGCTACGCCGAAAACGCTAAGCATCAAGGGGGCAAAGATCGGATTATTGCCGACCCTCTGGAGGTAGTGGCGAGAGCGCCGGATATTATTATTGGGTCTTGGTGTGGCAAAAAATTTCACCCGGAGAAGGTCGGTCAGCGACCTGGGTGGGCGACTGTACCTGCCGTTACGGCAAACCAAGTGTTCGAAATTAAGTCGGCCTATATACTGCAGCCTGGCCCAGCCGCGCTTAGCGATGGCCTCGATCAGCTGCTCCAGATCACCTCGCGATGGCAGGCGAAGCAATCGGGTAGCTAGGCGACAAATGTTTGCGAAAAATCTAGCCTTAGCCCAATCGGTCTTTGTAACTGTAAACGGGAGTTCCGCTTTTGTAGCCTTTTTTACCGACTTTAGCGCAGGTTGATTCTGGGTACGCATCTATTACCGGCACCTCTAAAAACTGCAGTTTAGAATTCGAATCACCATTAGACGGCTGATCGACGTTCGCTACTCCAGCGGAGTTTTGAATTATATCGGTAACGTCGAAGACTCGAATATTGCAGCCTACAACTTCATCAATCACTCGAAAAATAGCCCGGTAGGAACGGTTTGGCTCAAGCGAAACACTTGATATCGCATCACAAGCTCTGGTTTCATCTCGTCGCTTCTCGACATAGCTTACTTGAAATATAAACCGCATGTCTGTTTCAACCATCAACGGATTAAAACGATGCAGATCTTTGGCGTAGTTCTTTTTAAATACTTTCTCGCTCTTACCTCGACGACTGCATTGTTCGTCTTGATAATAGGTTACTGCTAATTTCTTGCCCCGTGTGGCCTTAGTCTCGGACACAGCCTCGATCACAATCGTCGCTTGGGGCGTCTCTTGTTGCGCATAAGCTGATGTCACTAATGAGGTGTTAGCACTGCCTACGCTGACTAGTAAACCCACCGCAGAAATAGAAAAAAATTTTCTCGCCAGAGTTCGTTGGAAACGAAAACCGGTATGCAAAGCTACATTCATTGTTAACCTTATTTGCCGCTCAAATTCAATATCTATCGTCTCTCCATCTTAGCTTAATCTCCCTCTGCGAGGACTTAACGAGTGACGCGGTGCGCCTAATCAGCTAAAAACGACTACTTTTTGTTTAACATGTTGTTAGACGATAGTAGCCTAAACGCAGACGTATCTCCACATTTATAGTCGAGGCTATAGTTTGAACGACAGCTAAATATAGTGTCGACGACAGGCAAACCCAACTTTGGGCGCATCAGCTTGCAACGCGCAAGAGAGCTACTCTATTTCGAAATAATGTCTACAGCGGCCCATCAATAAGCGTTTTGCTACTTAACAATCTTAATGCGTTGCCCGACTTTAGGCTCGCCGCGAGGATACAAATCGTTCAGCAGCCGAATTTGCGCCTCTGCGTATTTATCTAGATTCGAACTCTTCGCAAGCGAGGCAACGGTATCGCCAGCGCGCGCGGTGACGAGCTTAATATTACGGCCTTCGGCTAAGGCTATCTCACTCGACTTAAGCTTACGTATACTCTTTGTAGTATCAAAAAAAGATTGATTGGGTAACTCAGTTTTCCCTAAGCCAGTCATAATAAATGCTTGCCCACCACGGGTTACCGTACTAACTCGATAACGCTGCTGCTGACCTGTTTTTGGATCTTGGGCTGTGGCAATACCGGCGAACGCTTGGTCCTCAGAAGTCGATAGATTTTGTAGCTCGCTGACCGATTGGAATTTTGAACTTAAATAACTCGATGGGTCAATCGGCGGCGCAATCGAGTCCATCTGCATTTTAATTATTTGCGAGCCGTCGGGCGATATCGCGCCGAGTACCGATTGAGTATTTTGAATTTTCCAGTCTGCTGGGAATTCAACAAATAAATTCAGACTCTTGTGGTAGAACTTATTACCCCTTGTGATGCCTTGAGATTCGCTTTCGCCAAACGCCATACCGTCACTCAGCCGTAAGAATCTTCCGTCATCGGGCGCAGGCTGACTCAGATCACGATATTTTTCAGCGGCTTTAATCACCCCTTGTAAACGTTGGTCGTTACGCGGGTGGGTCGAAAACAGGCCGTGGTAACCCTGAACCTCTACGCCTTCTTCTTGGGCTCGCTGTTTGGCAAATAGTTCTTGATTTTTGAGAATGCCAATCACATCAATCATGTCTTCAGGGTTATAGTTATTTTGTGCAATGTACTTTGCACCCAACTCATCTGACTGCAGCTCTTGGTTTCGGCCATAACCGCTCATCAGCGCACCGCCCAACATTTGCGATGCCTGTAATAGCTCGCTACTGCCAGTGCCTATGGCAACTGCCACCGAGGCGACTTGCGTCACTTGTTGTTGTGCTGCTCGCTGAGCGCCATGACGACCTGTTACGTGACCAATCTCATGCCCGATAACGCCCGCCAGATGCGACTCCTTATTCATGTAGGCCATGATTCCGCGAGTAACATAGACATAGCCGCCAGGCAAAGCAAAGGCATTAACATCGGGGCTGTCTAATAAAGTAAAGGTAAAGGGCAAATCTGGGCGATGACTTTTCTTAGCAAGCCGTTGACCAATATCATTAACGTATTGTTGCAACTCAGGGTCGTCATACACTTGGTACTGCTTAAGTATTTCTTGATGGTATTGTGCGCCTGCGTTTTTCTCCCAAGCTTCGGACATAGCCAACTCTGGCAAGCCGGAAACGGGGTTAGTGGCACAAGCCTGCAACACCAACAATAGGCAACTTGCGGCTACTAACTTAGCGATATTAATCTTCATGAGCATCATAGTTAAGTAAAGGGATTTACAGTACACGCTTTCCTTCTATCCAATGAAGAATAGGTTCCCACTCTTTCATATCCTGCTTTGCTTCACTGAGCGGAACTTCGAAAATTCCAACACCAGAGTCAGCCGCCTTTACATAGTTTTGCGAATTACGCAGAGCACCAACAAACGGTACATCAAGCGCTTTTAAAAACTTCACTAAGGCACCGTGGGAGTGATAGTTTTTCTGAGTTCGATTTGCTACCACGCCCATAATCACATTCGAATCAGCGGCCTTTACCTTACCAACAATATCAGCAATAAATTTTGCCGCAACGCGCATGTCAATGGAACTTGGCATCACTGGAATAATCACCACATCAACCAAGCCGATCAACTTCGCCACTTTCTTGCTGTCTGTTCTGGCGGGGCAATCGTAAATTATCCGTTCGGTGTCGGCGTCAGGGTAGATTTTGCCCTTGAGGCCATTAAAGCCCTGAATCGGGTTCTCATCTTTGGGGCGTACTCGTAGCCAATCTGTGCTTGATTGCTGAGGGTCGAGGTCCACCAACGCGGTTGACATACCCCACACTGAATAGTAGGTCGCTAAATTGGTGGCAATAGTCGTTTTGCCGCAGCCACCCTTAGGGTTCACAACCAAAATTGAACGCATATATTCGTCCTCGACGAGCAGTTAGAATTGGTATTTATCTGACGCAGCATACTATTTTTTGAGCTTATTTGCCAAAAATTAAAATTACCGCAGGCCTCACACCAACGGCAATTCAAATCATTGGAGCACGGATCACTTGCCAAATTAGAGCAAAACGAATAGTTTGAGCTGCCGGATAGGAGATATTTTAGTGAACCAAACCATATTGCTCGTTGAAGACGAAAAAGAAATCGCCGACACATTGACTTACGCGCTCTCATCCGAAGGCTTTCAGCCCGTTTGGGTATCGAGTTGTGAAGCGGCTCTAAGCAGTATAAATCAGCATTCTTATGACCTAGGGATTTTCGACATTGGCTTGCCAGACGGCAACGGCTTCGAGTTACTCAAAACTCTTCGCCAATCCGGCAACGATATGCCAATTCTGTTCTTAACCGCACGCGGCGAGGAAATCGATCGCATCGTCGGGCTCGAAATTGGCGCTGATGATTATGTAACAAAACCGTTTAGCCCTCGAGAAGTAGTGGCAAGAGTGCGGGTCATTCTCAAGCGATTAGAGAAGCAACAGAAAATTCTCGAACAAAACGCAACATCAGAGATCGATAACGGCTTATTCCGCCATTTGGCCGAACAACGAGTTGTCACTTATCAAGCGAGCCCAATCGATTTAACCCGTGCTGAATATCAGCTAATGACCTCGTTCATCGCTCAGCCAGGCCGAGTATTTTCGCGTCGTCAACTTATCGAAAATATTTGGTCGAGTAACCACCCTTCTGACGACCGAGCGATTGACACCCATATTAAGACCTTGCGAGCGAAGCTAAAAACATTAAATCCTCACAAAGAGTTCATCATTACTCACCGCGGATTTGGCTACAGTCTAGAGCCATAAACCGATCTCTTGGTCGATTGGCCTGCTGTTAAACTAAACCGCGATTAAACTGACCTACTGCTAAACTAACTTGTTACTGATACATGACTCAAACTGCAATACTGCCACCGGCTGATCATAATGAAGATTAGCTATAGCCTTCGAGCGTTCGGTATCTATTTTGTCATTCTCGGCAGTCTGATTTGGTTCACGCTGGACAATGCCATCGAACGCCTTAACGATGGCATGAGGCAATCAGCCGAAAGTGTTCTGGTTGATGTAGCGCAAATACTGGCAACCTTCATTGAAGACGAAGCGATTCAAAATGGTCGACTAAGCACCATCCAACTAAAGCGCGTCTTCGAACAATTAGGATTTCGCAAGTTCAGCGCTCAGATATATCAAGTGACTAAAACCGATGTCGACTCTGAGGTCTATGTGACCGACCAAAATGGCATCATCATCTATGACTCTAGCGGTGAGAATGTCGGAGAAGACTATTCAAAATGGAGAGATGTACGACTGACCCTCGATGGCAAGTATGGCGCTCGAACGTCATATCGAAACCAACTCAAGACTGAGCCCGAAGACCCTAAAGTAATGATTATCGCGGCGCCAATTACCCACCAAGGAAATACCATCGGTGTAGTCAGCGTATTAAAGCCTATCGA